>NZ_JBGBPR010000092.1:0-1178 GCF_041106275.1 Neobacillus sp. BF23-41 | reverse complement strand
CTTTAATAGAGTATATCTTACTTTGTCAGATTGACGACGGCGTTCTCCATCCGTGAACCAATCTACAATGAATTCAACTGAGAAGTACTTAATTCCGTTATCGGAAAGGATTGACTTGACACCTTCAAACCCATACCGATTGGTTATAGTCACTAGGTCTGCATATATTATACCAATTCCGGTATACCCAACCTTGGCCGCCATTTCTACACGCCTGCGAAAGTCATGAGGACTCAATTCCTCCTCCATGTTTCCCCAAACTTTTACGTTTCCTGCAAGTGTCCAGTAGTTAGCTAACAGATCAACTTGATTAACCATAGTTATTCTCCTCTCCTGGATTGAATCGTATCGTCGGGTAAATCGCACAATCAGTACCAGCTATTTACACAGTTTCGCACGACTTCAATCGCCATTATTTGCTGTGCTTAATTCCGTCCATTTCTTCAGCAACCAACACCAGTTCCTAAACATCCAATTGACCTTTTTCTGTCGCGCGGTCAGAAGCTAAAAACTATAAAGTAAGCGCCGTTACCGGCATGGCATCATCCATTCCTAGCCAATGCTTAAAGCTAAATCAAATTCCATTTTCATCAGTCTTACAGCAAAAGCAAGCGAAAAATTACCGTCTGCTAGAGGTTTCACCTTATTCTGAAAAATGTGATACCGGTGCCATAAGAATTTTTACATCAGATCAGATTTTAAAGAATTCGAGTTCTTGTAAAACCGACGAAGACTTGCACACCTAGTCCGTATTTTTAAACTAAAGTTCATATATATGGACAAAAAATATTACTATTCAGTTTTTAATAAACTAATCTAGACATTAACAGAGGATCGTGTGAAGGAAGTACTTCTACGTTCATTCGTTCCACTTTTTCATATGATTGATTGTAACGGCTTCTTATTTGATTCTAATAATTCATAACTAATATTGCCCTTCTCTTCTTGAGAATGTGCCACAACTACATCAGTCATCTTTTAAAATTCAACTCATTTGTCTAATGCAACATGTAAATAAACATAAATAATAACCACAATTATTCCTCACACTATAAAATAATTTTTTTCCTGCATTTTACTCATCCATTGATTGATTTTCATCATCCATGCACAAGCGAATATCCCTAAAGTTCTTCAGACACCAATTGGAATTGTTCAATAGCTGTTTGGTAAGATTG
>NZ_JBGBPR010000091.1:0-1186 GCF_041106275.1 Neobacillus sp. BF23-41 | reverse complement strand
ATCTGGCATCCCCAATCCTACACATGCCGTTTTAACATCATTAAGCCCAACTATTCTGTCCAACTGTTCTCCATCCATTTCCCATTCCGCTTGCACTTCAAGTCCTAAATCAAGAAAAAACGCTTTAGCCTCTGAAAGATCATTTACATTTATACTCACATGATCTATTCTATTGATCTTCATATCTCATACCTCCTATGTTCCTGTTATTTTTAATACCTGTATTCGTGTAAGGTTTGTTTGAAATTCTAATTCGCTTAAAACGGGAAAATATCCTTCTTCAACAAATCTGCCAGTTAGTGCAGTAAAAAAGCCGTACTCCTTATTGAAGTAAAGCACCCGTTACTTTAAGTGTAATTTTTCACAAAGTTCGTAAAGAAAAATTAATAAAAACAATCCTATTCTATTATTGATAATGGTACTTTTTGGATATTATACTGGAGGTGAATTTCTATTTAATAATGAAGGGAGATTTACGTATGGAGGTAACATTTACAGTAAGCAAATGGAATGAAAAGCCAGTAGACGACACTAGAAAAGAATTCCCTATTAATATTGCCCATGTTGAATATGATATTGAAGGTGAATTAACAGGAAAAGCTTATGTTGAATATTTATTATTTTATATAGACTCTACTATAGATGATGGTCACTTGGCCACTTCTAAAATTTCCGGATTTCTGCATTTCGAAGGAACTTACAAGGGAAAACAGGGGACATTTACGGCTATAGAGCAAGGAATATTTGATAAAGGAAATCTAGATTCTCCAGCAACAATCATCAAAGCTACCGGTGACTTAGAAAGCTTAAAAGGGTCTTATAATTATAAGTTTACAGGTGAAACCAGTAAGATGATTCTAGACTTTAAATTCTAACAAAACAGTAAAAAAGGGCATCTCTGTACTACCAGGAATGTCCTTTTCGTCGAACGAGCTTCCTCAACTTTCCTGACCCGTTAGTGGAACAAGAAAAAAGAGCCGCCACAGCGACCCTTTGTTCAACTATAGCACCCTTTAGTTGAATAAGGTAAATGCGACTCATTGCTATTGGAGCTCGCACCTGATACTAGAAGAAAAATGAAACTTTACTTCTATTCTCTCTTCTCGAAGTAGTGGATAGGGCAGATCTCAATCCTCCAATCAAACTGCTCACCTGCATCCAATTGTGTTGTTGGATGTAAGGAAGC
>NZ_JBGBPR010000090.1:0-1207 GCF_041106275.1 Neobacillus sp. BF23-41 | reverse complement strand
TGATGTGACCCCCAAAAGTTAGAGTTTTATATTAAACAGCTAATTGGCTGGTATGGATTCGGTATTGAACCGGACTCATGCCTGCCAATTTTTGTTTTATACGCATGTTATTATAATACTTGATATATTCTTCAATTCTCTTTTTTAATTCCTCAAATGAGCACAGTGCTTCCCCGTAATACATTTCTTGTTTCAGTAATCCGAAAAAGTTCTCCATGGGCGAATTATCTAAACAGTTTCCTTTTCGCGACATACTCTGAAACACCTTGTATTCCTTGAGTGTTTTTACCCATTTATTATGTTGATAATGCCAGCCTTGATCAGAATGTACAGTAGTTCTAAACTTTGAATCTTTAACAATTTCTAGTGCTTCCTCGAGAGGTTTGAGCGCTAATTCTAAGGTTGGACGCATACTTGTCCCATACGAAAGAATTTCACCATTGAACATATCCATAATTGGATTTAGATACAGTTTTACACCGTCTGAACACTTGAATTCTGTAATATCTGTGGTTAATTTTTGATAACACACATTTGTGTGAAAACGACGATTGATACGGTTCTTGGCAACCGTTCCAGTCGTTCCTTTGTAAGAACTATACTTGCGTGATTTTAGTCTGAACTTATCTCCTTTGAGTCCAAGTTCATTCATGATGCGTTGAACCTTCTTATGATTGACTTCAACCTCACGGTTTTTCAATTCTAGTTTGATACGACGGTATCCATAATTACCATTATTTTCTTCAAAAATAGATTGAATACTTTCCTCCAACTCTTGGTCTGGATTCTCCTTCTTCATCATTTTTATATGATAATGGTAGGAGGATTCGGGAATGCAGACTATTTGTAAAACATCTTTTAGTTTGAAGGTTTCTTTGAGTTCGAATGATAGCGCTGCTTGTGCTTTTCGAGATAGCTTTCCGGATCCATCTGAAAAGCTCGCAACTTTTTTAAGTATTCTACCTCTAAACGAAGAAGCTCGTTTTCTCGTTCCAATTTTTGTTCGTACGTCATTTCTTTTTCTTCGGTGTGTTTATTTTTTCTGTTCTTAGCTTTATCAGACATGGATGGCCGTCCTTTCGGTCTATTCAGGCCTTCAACACTCCCCTCATGAAAAGCTTTCTTCCATGAGGCTATCAAGGGAGCGTTTGTTAGCCCAAATACAAGAGCTGTTTCAGTTTCTGAAGACCCTGTTCTCTTCATAAAG
>NZ_JBGBPR010000089.1:0-1299 GCF_041106275.1 Neobacillus sp. BF23-41 | reverse complement strand
TGGCTAGTTCTTACTCGACGGGAATCCCACCCGCTATATGATACGACCTAGGCTCGGCCGCACAAGCACCCGTTAGTTGAACAAGCACCTTATTAAATATTGATATGCATTGTTCCATCTGATTTAACTGTAACCAATGGATATTCAGGAGTGTTTTCTCCAGTAAGAATACTTTCTTTACCTAGAATCTTTGATAGGTTTCTCATAAATTTAAATACCGCAATAGCTTCAGTTACACTTTTAACTTCTTTTGGTTCAAGGTCAAATTCTATTTCATCTTTTGAAAAGAAGTGGCAATTAATCAAAACACCATTAATGTTAATAGACATTAAAATTCGGTGGTTCTCGTTTTCTTCAAAAAAATGGGCAACATTAGTTTGTTCATACACTGTTGCTTGTCCATCCTTGTAAAAAACAATATCCCAAGGAGAAGTGAGAATCAAATCAAAAAATTTTTGCCAATCGGTTAAATCGACGGCAACCACATAAATATCCCTTAGACTTCCATCATTGAAAAATACTTTATCCAAAACCTCATTTGTTATTTCCATTTAATCAATCCCAATATACAGATTATTTTATTTGTATTTTACCACTTCTTATTGATCTAAACTGCCTCGATAATTGAATAAGAAAAAGAGCCGCAGCAGCGCCCCTAATTTTGAACTCTTGCACCCGTTACTTGAATAAGAGTTATTCAATTTGAAGGTATTGTTTTGTGACAAGTGTGGTCTGATATAAGAGAACAGGTTGTTCTTTAATTAGGTTCTTTAAAGCCTTAATGCTTGTTATAGGGGAGGCATAATATTTGATGTTTTTCTCTAGTTCATCAGCAAGTTCGTCTTTTAGGACTTCATTAATATCAACAACATCTGTGTATTTGCCGTTAAGTTCAAATTCAAATCTCAAACGAACATTTCCATCAGTATATTTAGGGTATTGTTTATCATTTAAATCTTTAATTATGTATCCCAGATTAAAGTAATAACTAGATGAGTAGCTTGATTTTTGTAACCCAAGTACAACCATTAATTCATTACTTTCCATATAATAGCAACTTCTTCTTTTGGTCATTCCGTTAGAAATAACTATTTCTTCTACAATCTCTTTAAACTCCGCAGTTTCCATTCGTAATCTCCTTTTTGTTCTTTTAGGACAATTATTCTATGCAAACTCGTCTATTCCTTCTTTAACTAACCTGCCCCGTTAGTACAAGAAGATAGGGATAGCCGCAACCATCCCCTAATACACCTCTTGGACCCGTTAGTTACATAAGATTTAGACAATAAAAGTTTAAGT
>NZ_JBGBPR010000088.1:0-1565 GCF_041106275.1 Neobacillus sp. BF23-41 | reverse complement strand
CTTTAATAGAGTATATCTTACTTTGTCAGATTGACGACGGCGTTCTCCATCCGTGAACCAATCTACAATGAATTCAATTCCGAAGTACTTAATTCCGTTATCGGATAGGATTGACTTGACACCTTCAAACCCATACTGATTGGTTATAGTCACTAGGTCTGCGTATACTATACCAATTCCGGTATACCCAACCTTGGCCGCCATTTCTACACGACTGCGAAAGTCATGGGGACTCGATTCCTCCTCAATGTTTCCCCAAACATTTACGTTTCCTGCAAGTGTCCAGTAGGCAGCTATCAGATCAACTTGATTAACCATAGTTATTCTCCTCTCCTCGATTGAATCGTATCGTCGGGTAAATCGCACTATCAGTACCAACTATTTACACAGTTTCGCGCGACTTCAATCGCCATTATTTTGCTGTGCTTAATTCCGTCCATTTCTTCAGCAACCAACACCAGTTCCCCTAAACATCCATTTGACCTTTTCCTGTCGCGCGGACAGAAGCTAAAAACTATAAAGTAAGCGCCGTTACCGGCATGGCATCATCCATTACTAGTCAATGTTTACAGCTAAATCAAAGTCCTTTTTCATCAGTCTTACAGCAAAAGCAAGAGAAAAATGACGGTCTGCTAGAAGTTTCACCTTATTCTGAAAAATACGATACCGGTTCCATAAGATTTTTTACATCAGGTCAGATTTTAAAGAATTCGAGTTCTTGTAAAACCGACGAAGTCACCTGCTCTCTCATAAGCAGGGAATTTCGCCTGGGATTATTGTGCGATTTCGGCGGATGCTATAGCTTGTTGAACCTCATCCGCTGAGCATTCAGGGATTTCAGAGACGAATTCACCGGTTACCGGATTTGTAACCGCTATCATTTTCTTTAATTGAGATTCAACAAAATTCACCATTAATAAAGGCTTGATATGTTTTTATGCTCCTTTTCAGTAACCCCTTCCTATAATCATCTTATCTATTGATCAGACGTTATGACTTAATATTAAATTATACATCTCATTCATTTTGTAAATATTTTTCAAAATTTAAAGCGAAATGTTGGATGAATATCAAGGATTTCAAATATTTTATAGCTAGCTTTATTAGGACAAAATAAACATCGTTTTCCATTAATATTGATGATCTGTTGTACGTGAGGTGCCTCTTTTTCTTTCACTCCATTAATGACATGCGACTCGCAAACATAAAACATCAATTCTGACCCCCACTTGTTCCTGACTTTTCTATCAACTACCAATTTTCCAGCTAATTAAAAGGTAAAATTTACCTTTTAATTTCATTTCTGGTAATTAGCCCATCTAATGCCATGACCCATTTGTCTTTTCAAAAACAATCAAAGGATCTTTTCATAAAGACTTCTTTTTGTGGAACAAAGCACATTATTTTCATTAAAAAATCAAAACTAGCACACCTAGTCCACATTCTCAAACACAAGTTCATATATATGAATAAAAAAATATAACTATACAGTTTTTAATAAACTTTTCTAGACATTAACAGAGGATCGTGAGAAGGAAGTACTTCTACGTTCATTCGTTTCACTT
>NZ_JBGBPR010000087.1:0-1580 GCF_041106275.1 Neobacillus sp. BF23-41 | reverse complement strand
CCAAATACTAAAACAAACAATATTGTAAAAAGAACATAATAAAATATTTTCTTTTTTTTCATAATGCAATTACCTCCAAAAGCATAGAGCAGTGTACTTTAAAAATGAATTAACAATTAATTATACCTGATTTATTGTGTTGGAAATTAGGGAGATTTTTGCCTATTTACATAGAATTTCAGAGTATCCTTCTTCAACTATCCTGCTCCTGTAGTTTAAGTGAATAATTTCACTAAATAGTTTGATAAAATTCATTTATCTCATTTTTTTGTGATTTTATTGGGTCAGTAAATCCGGATTGTTTTATAACAAAGAACCAAGTCTAATACTAGGAAATAACTGCCAGGAAGAATATATTAATATATAAAAGTGCTAGGTAAGCAAAAAAAAATCCCGCATTAAGGGATTTTTCACTATCGACTCCCCTTCAAAGGGGAAGAGGAAAAACTTGAATCACACCAAACACATTTACAATGGAAACCTGAGAAACATTTGAAAAAGAAATCCAGATGAAATCGCCGCCATCTAAGGAAATGATCCTTGTGATCTAAACGATCCCTATTCAAATCTCTCTTAAAGAATGCATTCAATTTTGAAGGGGTACGACTATTGCTTGCTCCTTTTCATCCTTTCGGAAATCTAATCATAAGAAATTCATTTTTTATTCCAAGTCTGCCTTTATTGATGAAACCATATCTTTCAAAAATTGGCACATTCCCTTCGATTTCAGTCCATAAAGAAATTGGGATACGCATACTGTCGGAAATTCCAAGTAATTCTTTCACAGCTTTGTAGCCTTCCCCTTTTTCAGCAGAATCAATGTTTACTAATTCAATAACACGTGCATATCCATCATAATAATCCTTTAATTCCTCATTTGGTGTGGAAAATGAAACGATCATTAAAGCTTTTAGATTCCGTTTTAATAAACCAAAAGCGGTATTCCGTCTACCCATATGGTAATAGTCGCCCGAAGTCATTTCTTCAATCCATCTTAGGAATTGTTTTTCCATTCTGTCCGGGATTCTACCAATCAGTTGTTTTAATTCGAAGCGCATAGCTTTCTGGCTTCCTTTTACGCCTTTAATTGCAAAAGGAGTATTAATAAACTTCAAAAATTCTTGATGGGATACTTCTGTTTCTGTCATCAAATGATCACTTTTCCGAATTTCACTCATAATTTTCACAGCCCTCCTGAGATGTAGTTCTTTCTTTAGCGCCCACTATTCTTACAAGGGCAGCCTACAAGCGGAACAAAAAAAGTAGCAGGACAATCCTACCTCATATCAATCTATGCGCATTTCTTTATTTATATGTAAACAATGATATTGATCGTTAATTAAAGGTGAGCAAGTTTTATTATAATATGTGCAGGGTTATCAGTCCTTTTTACAAAATTTATTGATTTGAATAACACAAAAAGAAGATCGTCACAGCGATCAATCTTTAACTATTGCACCCGTTACTTTAAGTACATTTCTTCACAAACTCTATTTTTTCAATCCAACTAAACACCAATCTTACCAGTAATCCAACCTTCAATAAAATGTTTTAATGAAGCTGCAACCCAGGTTCGACTA
>NZ_JBGBPR010000086.1:0-1888 GCF_041106275.1 Neobacillus sp. BF23-41 | reverse complement strand
ACCAATTACGTGCCTCTTCAATATTACGTACAGGAATAAAAACTGTCCCGATTTGATTTAGTATAGGATTCATAAATACCTCCAATAAATATGACATTGAATTACTAATTTTATCAATTCGTCGATAGGTCTCTTTTTCCCTTTTCTTATTGTACTAAACTGCCTAGTTAGCACAATAAAAAAAGCTGCATTGATGGTAGCGGGTTCTGTTTTGAAGTACAAAATGTCAATTAACAAGCTAATTAACAATATAATACGCATCTTAATTAGCACAACATTTAACAACAAAAAACCAAGGGAATCAGAATAAAGGGTTCCCTTTTGAGGTGCAAACATTGCAAATCACATCCTATTTTTTGTCACTAATATCAATGCAATTCTCAATGGAATACTCAGAGTAAATAACATCAATAAACACAAAGAAGGGATAGCTTAAGGGCTATCCCTTAAATTTTCTATCGACTCCCGTTAGTTAAATAAATTTGTTGTCTGTTTTTAATAAGTGTCTTCGTCGCTTTTGTACTACAAAATATCACCTGGCTGACAATCCAAAGTCTTACATATCGCTTCTAATATTGAAAAACGAAACACTTTTTCTTTCCCATTTTTCATAATGGAGAAATTAGTCATAGTAATTCCAATCCCTCCGAAAGTGGCACCTAGTTAATTAAATTTTATCAAAACATTAATCATTTTTTGGTTTTAATTCAAGGACGTTTTTTAATGGCCTTTGAAGTACATCCACAATGGCTGCAATGATACTTGTTGCTAAAATACCCATTAGACTTAGTGATATAGGACCTGCTGGGTCGTCTCCTGTGATTTTAGAAATCACCTTTAAGCTTATTATCATTAACACAATGAAAAAAATGGCTGTTAAAGCACGTTTTTTTATAACCTTCAAAGATTTAAGAGATAACTCGGAGAAAGCGTTGTTCCTTTCGATATAGGTTAATAGTTTATATACTTGATACAGCGTAAAAGAAAATGTAATACAGATTCCATACGCACATACTAAAAGGGGATATAGCGAGTAATCCCCACCTGGATGTGCTTTTACAT
Source organism: Neobacillus sp. BF23-41 (assembly GCF_041106275.1). NCBI lineage: Bacteria > Bacillati > Bacillota > Bacilli > Caryophanales > Bacillaceae > Neobacillus > Neobacillus sp. BF23-41. Next base: position 826 of record NZ_JBGBPR010000086.1, on the reverse strand, counting down.
CTCTAATGGTTAACACAGGCATCCAATAAATACACAAAGTAAGCACTGCAATTCCAGCCAGAAAAATAATTACTTTTAAGAAAGTAGTTGAACCTCGTTTAACATTCATTTAAAGCACCTCACTTATTTAATGACAACATAGTTTTAGTATATTATATATTGTTTTACAATAAATTAGTATTGTTTTTTATTATATTATTATTGTTATCGAAATATCCTTTTAATTTTGACAAAAATAAAAAGCAGAAACATATCAACCGCTTCGCTCTCACTGTATTTTGTATATTCCGCATATGTTTTTACGATAGCTCGTACACGTTCCGATACAAGTCTACATTGCCAGCATTGTTGTTTTTGCTTAATAAGCTTCAATAATCATCGTCCTCCACAATCTAAAAATTACCGCTCAATTAACACACCTTTTAACATCTTTTTAGCACACCTTTTCGAGGTTGTCTGCTGAACAGCAGATACTTGCTAATTAGTATGCAAATTGGTATGTTAATTTGATTGTTAAAATCGCTATAACCCTTTTATATCAATAAAAAAGCAGTACCAATACTGATGCGAATTGTAGCGCAAATTGTTTTGTTTTTTTGAGTTTTGTACTTCAAAACCGAACCCGTTACATTGATGGCAGCTTGTTCTTCCAATCTTGTACCCATTAGTTGAAGAAGGAATTTTATTAAAAAATCACTCCCGAACTTCAGTTACATTAACCCCTTCTAATTTTACATCAAAGGTTAGTGTGACAGGACCCTCTGGTGGATTATGGGGACCTGTGTAAGTGTCATATTTAACCTTTATCGTAAAATCAAATTGACCA
>NZ_JBGBPR010000085.1:0-2195 GCF_041106275.1 Neobacillus sp. BF23-41 | reverse complement strand
TCCAATTGCAAGGGTTATGAAATCCTGCGAATAAGTGAGCATTCGAGAGATATTCGTATCAAACTGAGGGAGTTGAAGAAGGAAATTAAGGGATCAATACATTATTTTTTAATAAATTTGAATATTGTGAAACGATACGCATCTAATACCGTCTATTATTTAAGGGGGGATTCCTAAATGTTTAAGAAAACATTAGTTCTTATTTTGTTAATAATTTTTCCATTAACAACTGTTGGCTGTACTAAGGTTACGAATGATATTGACGAAACAGTAAATAAAAATCAGCACAAAAGAAATCGAGCACTAAATTGGAATGAAAGTTCTTTATTTAAAGCTGGTAATTATACTTTGATTGGTGAAAAAGGACGTTTAGGTTTTATTTATGATGATAGTGAGGTCCTAAGATTTTATCCAAATAAAACCCAAAAATATATGTGGCATTTTTGGGGAGAAGATAAAGAGTTTGAAGGAAAACTAAAAGTTGTCGCCACACACGAAAATGATAGTGAACAAATAACTGTGTTAGAAGGTGTAGATTTAAGTGGTCCCAATAATGGAGCAGACCGACACACGCCATCCAATATGTCACTACCTAAGAGCGGAATGTGGAAGTTAGATGCTTATATTGGAGATACACTATTTGGAACTGTATTTATTAAGGTTCATAAGAAATAAACGGCTTCTTGAACTAAAGGGTGCTTATGTTTAACAAAGGGTTGCGGTGGCGGCTCTTTTTTCTTGTTCCACTAACGGGTCAGTTTTGTTGAAGAAGGATTTTGGTACTCGTAAGGAGAAAAATACTTAAATATGTTTTCTTGGGGATGTGCATAGAAATGGAAGAGAGTTTTGTCTCAGGATCATTTAATTTCATTATTCGTGGGGAAGATTTAAACCTTGATGAAATAACGAAAAAAATAAACCTTAAACCTTCAAAGGTGAGAAGAAAAGGTGAATTAATAGCCAAAGACATTAAAATGAAGGATTCCTATTGGAGTTATCAGATAAAGTATGAAGGCTACAATGAGCTAGATTTAGCTTTAGACGAGTTGTTGAACACTCTTCATCCTTATAAATCCTTTGTTAGTGAAATCTCCAATGTTTATGATGTTTATATAAATTTGAGCTTACGCTCAAACTTAGGACAATTAGGGTTTGATTTGCAGCCAAAGATTTTAAAAGCATTAGCTGACTTAAGTATTAGATTTGAAGTGAATATTCTTTCGTATGGTGAGGTTGAAGATACTTCTTGTTGAACAAAAGTGAAATTTATAACCATTTTCTGAATTCGAAATTGAGATTGTGAAATATTGTACTTAAACTATCGGGTGAAAGAGTTAAAGAACCAGCTGCCATCATTCTTATTGTACTAACGATACAGGTTACTTGAAGAAGAACTTCATTTTGTATCGCCTTTATTAGGACTGAGGATTAAAATAAATGTAGGATGTTAGGGGGGAATTATTATGAAGGTTAATCAAAGAACAACATTTATTAATGAAAAAGAAGTTCAATACACACATATTGAAAACGGAAGTCCAGTTGTTTGTTTTATGTTTTCTGGGGCGGGTTACACGTATGAGAAGCCTTTATTTTATTATTCGACAATGACAATGCTTCAGAATCAGTATGATGTTGTTCATATCAATTACTCTTACGGTCAGGATCTATTCAAACTTCCAATAGAAGATATAACAAAAATTATCGTTAATGATGTAAATCCCATAATTAACGAGGTGCTTAAACATCACCAATATCAAGAAACTGTGTTTCTGGGAAAATCAATTGGTACAATTCCTATCATCAACGGACTTATGAAAAGTGATATGTATATGAATTCAAAAATGATTTTGCTTACACCACTATTAAAGTTTGATTCGATTTTTGAAGCATTATTGAGTAGCAATCATTCAGCCCTTATTGTTATAGGTGATAAAGACACTCATTATATTCCTAGGAAAATCCAAGTAATTGAAAATAAAACATATATAAAAATTGAAAAAGTCCCCAATGCTAATCATTCTTTAGATATTGAACCATTTAATACTTCAAGTTCCATAGCAGCCTTAGAAAATGTAATTAAAAGATTAGACGAGTTCTTAAAAATATAACTCTTGTTATGCTAACGGGTGCTAAAGCTCAAGAAAGATCGCTGCGGCGGTCTTTTTTTTGTTCCACTAACGAGCAGGATAGTTCAA
>NZ_JBGBPR010000084.1:0-2556 GCF_041106275.1 Neobacillus sp. BF23-41 | reverse complement strand
GGTATCAATCATATGAAAAAGTGAAACGAATGAACGTAGAAGTACTTCCTTCTCACGATCCTCTGTTAATGTCTAGACAAGTTTATTAAAAACTGAATAGTAATATTTTTTTGTTCATATATACGAACTTATGTTTAAGAGTGTGGACTAGGTGTGCTAGTTTTGATTTTAAATGAAAATAATGTGCTTTGTTCCACAAAAAGAAGTCTTTATGAAAAGATTATATAAGGTATTTTTAAGGAATATTTTTTTTGTTTATGTATATGAACCTGGGTTTTTATTTAATGATAATCTAAGACGTCTTATATTATTAAGATTTACGTTTGAGATTGTTTTATATTTATCTGTCAAGGTGGTGACCGGGAAAAGGAGGTTTATCTTTTGGAAGGGAAAGAAAATTCATTTTGGGAGGGAAAACAACATGATAGCTGTAAATAGTGAAGAAGCTATGAAAAAAAGACGGAGGGATTACAAGGATGACGGCAGCGGCGAATTCGTTTATTTATCTTCATTCATGGAGAATTATCCCCAGTGTTATTTAGTGGAACAGCTACCAAATGATGTGGTTCGCGCTCATTTCCATACCGTGAATCAGTTTCAACTTATCGTAGATGGAGATGGGAAATTCGGTAAGGATTTAATTCGCCCGCTTTCAATCCATTATGATGAGAAGTATAAACCTTATGGACCAATCGTTGCCGGTGAGAAAGGGATAACTTATTTTACAATTCGAACGGTTAATGATATTGGAGCGAATTGGATGCCGGAATTCCGAAATAAACGTGAAAAAGGTGCACGCGAGTCATTCTATAAGCTCAATATGGATGAAAAAAATATAGAGCAGTTAAAGCAATTAACCGAGCCTGAGTTCGAAACATTATTCTCATCTTCTAGGTCTGGTGCAGCCGCCTATAGACTTGCCATTGGACCGGACCAGCAAAAAGAATGTCCTTCTCCTCAGGGCAACGGAGGCCAATTTGTATTTGTTGTTAACGGCACTTGTATTATCAATGATGAGCCTTATCCGCGATGGTCATGCATTTTCCTTGAGTCTGACGAACCACCCTTGAACCTGCAAGCAGGCCCGGAAGGCATCGAGGTGCTGGTTCTTCAATTTCCCAAAAATAATTAACTTCGTACGGAGAAAGCCAGTTGCCTGTATTCTCCCAAGAAGTTTGCGCTTGCGGCCGCCGCGGGTCACACTATAGTACACGCTGGTTCTGTAATGGTCTCCCTAGGAGCGGAACCAGCATTACATAGGAAGTTCGGACTAGAGTGTTTTCTTCAAAATGATGATTGCGTATACATTTGCATTAAGTTTTACAACAATTTTTCACAAAAAATAAAATAGGTATGGTGAAAAGGATGAAAAAGTTGAGAACTTTTAGTGTATTCATGATTATTGTTATGGTTTTATCTGCATGCGTAGGCGGGTCGGCCCCAACTAGTCATGAAACGAAGAAAGAAAACAATGTGGCCAGCGATTCTTCAAAAGAGTCTTCTAATGATACCAAATATGTTCTTAAATTAAGTCATGGTTATGGTACCGATTCTTGAAGTAAGCAAAGATATGGAGACATTTGCAGATGAAGTGATATTGGATAAGTATTCACACTCCTTTGATGAATTAAAGAAGCGAAGAATTCAAATTTATATGCCTATAGAAAAAGAAATTGAAGATTTTAAAATGCTACGTTATCTGTATATAAATGGTTTGCAAAAGATGTAGATGGCGGGCAAGCATTGATTGATGCAGCCAAAGCTTCAGGTAAGTGAAGATTATAGGCTGGCACCAGAACATAAATCTCCGTCGGGTGCTGAAGATGACTATGCAGCCGTCAAATGGGTGGCAGATAACGGACCGCCTATTATGGTAGACTCTGCGGGATATTGTTGTTGGAGGCGACAGTTCGGGTGGGAATCTCGAAGCTGTAGCCGCATTGATGGCCAGAGATAGGGGTAGTCCCTCTTTGGCGTTAGCGTATCATTTGTTGATTTACCCGGTTACCCTTACCTTCAGTATTGGTTATTACGGCAGAATTTGATCCATTACGGGATGAGGGTGAAGCCTACACAGAACGTCTCAAAGCAGCAGGGGTTCCGGTGGAAGCTACGCGTTATGAAGGAATGATCCACGGCATGAGAAGGAGGAAGTTCTATATAAAGCATATCAATCTAGCAAATAAAATCAACGTAAGAAGCAGGCACCGGTCTAGCGATTTTCACCATACTATTAGTAATCGGTGCTCCAATTTGGATCGCATTAGGCATTTGCGGTGCATTTTGGGCTATAGTGCTACCAACATAATCAAAAAGCTATTGATAATAATCAGAAAAATCAAAAAAACTATTGATGATAATCAGAAAATAATATATTATATTATTAAGCTTAGTTTTGAACTGAGGTTCATATATATGAAATCAGAAGAGCCTTTTATGGATAAAATTACTCTTCTTGAAAAGTATGGGAGGTGTGTGAATGTTTGAAATTTATCCCTTGCATGTGGCCACATTAAAACAAGTGGATAAATCGGTGCTAACTTCATTAAAGGATGC
>NZ_JBGBPR010000083.1:0-2560 GCF_041106275.1 Neobacillus sp. BF23-41 | reverse complement strand
ACGAATCCCTCGACTCGCCATATAAGCTCAAACTATCCCTGTCGATACCATGACATCCCCATAATAAAATGGCAGAGCAGAAGGGATTTGAACCCTCGCGCCGGTTACCCGACCTACACCCTTAGCAGGGGCGCCTCTTCAGCCTCTTGAGTACTTCTCTGTCATAAAAGGTTACGCGTTAGTTCCGTTAAGAACTTACAAGAGAAATATATCATTTCTGCCAAATGGATGATAGCTGTAAATTTTGGTAGTCCAAAAGACCTAGTTGAATCATTGTTTTTTTTCTACTTCAATCACTTGCAATTAAGTGTAAAACATTCCGTTTAAGGTTGAAAAAAGCATTACAATTAACAGTTTTGTAAAAATTACAGAAGAAATTAATTATCGTTAGTGGACAAACAATGAGTTTGACAATTAACCTCGCCATAAGAAATAACTCCTTCTTTAGTTTTAGTTTTTAAAGGAAGCCACTTTTATGAAATATCCCTTTTTAAATTTCTTCTCTTCCATAAAAAATAAAACAATATTGAAAGGACAAATAAGCTCGTAATTAAATAAATACTATATGTCGATATATATAGTTCCACACTAGTCCAATTTTCCCCTAATATTCTTCCTAGTGTGATAAAAGTAATACTCCATATTAATGCACCCGTAAATGCGTATACCGCAAATTTTCTAAAAGTGAAGAGATTGACAGCAGCTATATATGCTGAAAGATGACGAACCCCAGGTATAAAATAACCTAGTAATAAAAGATAAGGTCCGAATTTCCTGAATAATTTCTTTGTTCTATTAATTTTTTGCTCAGTAATGTGAATTTTTGGTCCAAACTTTTCTAATAAAGGCAATCCAAATTTGTAACCGATGAGGTAACTAAGCGAAATCCCCCCCGTGGCCCCTACAAAGGCACTTACTATTGACATTATGTATGATAATTTTCCCTGAAACACATTGTAACCAATATATGTAAGAAGCACCTCATCGGGTATAGGAAGTCCAACAATACCACCGATCAAGGCGAAGGTTATTCCGAAGTACCCATAATGTTCTAGAAGGTACTCAATATGGTTCTGCATTTTCTCATTCCACCTTTAAGATAGGTTTTATTATCAGAAGTATTTTAGGCAGATGGTCTTCAACACTTGTACCCGTTACTTTAAGTATAATTCTTTAAAATCTGTTTCGTTAATTAAATCAAAAATAGACGATGCTTTATATTAAAGCATCGTACCTGTTAGTTATACTAGTCCCTTTTTAAACCAATATACAAATTTTTTAACAATAAATAAAATAATTAAGTTACTGAAAAAACTAGCGAACCAGTTCCATTTTTTGAAAAAAATTAAAGAGCTGTATTTTTCAATGAAAAACGAATATGTTGTAATGGCTATTGCAAATACGAAAAAATGATTAAAAATTCTTAGTTTCACTTTTTCCATAGGATATAAAGTTATAAACAACACTCCAAATGTGGGATACACAAAATAATAAAGTGAAAAACTCATTTTTGTTGCCCCATTAAATTCTCTAAATGGAAATTCTACCAACCCAGTTAATAATTGAATGTATTCATAAATCCATGTTATTGTTGAAACAAATAAAAATGTTATATGAGCAGTTCTTTTACTTTCTTTCGGTATGTATTTCAACATTAAAGAAATAGATATTAACCAAGAAAAAATTATAATTAGAATTTCTTTAATCATCTGCTTTCAACCTTTACCAATCTTTTTTTAAACCAGAGATAATATCTATGGTTCAAAAATAAAGAAATTATAACCGTTAATAAAGTCCAATACCATTTCCACTCGTGATATTCCACAAGAGTTGTGTACTTTTCCAGTACTACCTCACAAACAGTGAAGAAACCAGCAAATGATATGTAATATAATAGGGCACCTTTAATTTTAGCTTTATTTGGATAATACAGACTAAAAAAAATCGCAACAATTGGAAAAATGAAAAATTCAAAAGTGAAACTTGTCCTGTTATAATCATTTGCATTTGGAAGTAACTGAGTAGGATATTCAATCCATCCCTTTTCAACTGCAAATAGACCAGCAGGCCAAGTAATTATTTGGAGAAACAAAAATAAAACACATGCATCTCTTGCTTTCTCTCTTGGCACCAATTTAAAAATTGCAATGATACATAAAAACGTGAATCCTATTAAAATCCACCTTTCAAAATTCATTGGAATACTCTCCTAAAGAAATTATATTTGTATTATCTTCTCTTTATTTATAAAAATACATTTTTATATGGGAGGTTTGCCGCTCGGTTCCTTCAGATTCCGCGTAACCGCAGACACCCTTGCGTTGAGCTACTGTTACTTCTGCCTTCACAATTCGGGACTTGCACCCTATAGATTGCACCCATGCTGGGCGCACATAAAAAAGTCACATCCGATAATTGGATGTGACTTTTAGGGTATCTTTTAGCGATTTTGTTTTGTCCTATGTAATAGCCCACACAATTATACTAGTTATGGCTGCTGCGTTCCCGCCCTGACCAGTTTCCTAATGTCCTTGTTGGACTATAACTCCGCAGGTAGGAC
>NZ_JBGBPR010000082.1:0-2605 GCF_041106275.1 Neobacillus sp. BF23-41 | reverse complement strand
AAATCCAATTGCAAGGGTTATGAAATCCTGCGAATAAGTGAGCATTCGAGAGATATTCGTATCAAACTGAGGGAGTTTAAGTGTAATTATTCACAATCTGCATTTTTATTGTAAGATGGGTGGATTTTCCATGTTAATGCAACTTCCTAGCAAATATCCATTGCCTCCACACAAATTGACCCCCTACCATTAGGCAGGGGATGCATGTATTTATCGTTTTCCACTTACGAAAATTTAACTGTCAGGTGAGAATTCTTGCTAGACCGAATGCAACTGCTGCAGCAAGTCCACCAGTAATCATCGTTTGAAAAGCATTCTTCACCGGAGAAGTTCCAGTAAACCTTCCTTTTACATATCCAAAAATCAGTAAGGCACTAAGTGTAACAATAACAGAAACCATTAATGCTGTTGAAGGTTTATGAAGGATGAAATATGGAAACAAAGGGATTATCCCTCCGACAATATAAGAAATAGCAATGGTAATCGCACTGTTTCTCGCTCTTGTCGGCTTCGGCTTTTCTAGCCCCAATTCAAATTTCATCATAAAATCCACCCATTTTTCAGGGTTCTTTTTCATGGTTTCAGTAATCGATTTGATTTGGTCTTCTTCAAGCCCATATTCCCTGAAAATTTCAGATACTTCTTCTTCTTCACGCTCTGGTAGTTCTATTATTTCGCGCCGTTCACGGGCAAGTTCAGATTCGTAATGTTCCGCATCTGTTTTTCCTGCCAAATATCCGCCAAGTCCCATGGCAATTGACCCTGCTGCAATTTCAGCGCCTCCGGCAGTGAGAATTAATGTTGTTGTATCAATAGCACCGGACAAACCAGCAGCTAATGCAAACGGTACGGTTAATCCGTCTGACATACCAATTACAACATCCCGAATGAAGTCAGACCCAGAAAAATGTTCTTCTACGTGATGCAGGTGTTGATCCATTTTTTTCACCTCCAACTTAACTGATCTAACACCAATATGCGCCTATTTTTGTAGGTTTTATTGTTTTATAACTCCTCCTAAAAGGAAAAATTTTTTTATAGTATTTACCTGACGCTTGTAAAAAATTCTACCAATAAAATGGGAACATTTTATTGGTCTAATCCAATATCAACCATATAACATCTAGACTTGAAATTCCTTTATGGGATATTATGGTGAACCCTATTTTGATTAAGAAGAATAGTTTTGTAATTTACGATCAGATTTGTGAAAATATTTACTTAATCAAACGGATGCTAGAGCTGAAGAGCAGAGCTGTCATTTTCGCAGCTTTTCTTGTTGCATTAACGGGGGAGACTAGTTTAATGGTGAGCCCAATCAAGGTTAAAAAACTTTAATTTAGTATTCAATGTGAAAAAGCTAGTAACCTAAAATTAGATAGCTTTTTTGTCTTATTCAAATTAACCTATTTTTTCAATTAATTTGTAATTAAGAATTCATTAATATAGAAAATGCTTTCATTTATCGTGCTATATTGTATTTAAATAAAATTGGAGGTTATTTTAACTTTAAGTGGTTTGTTTAATAAAAAAATGGAGGCATTTATATGTCATATTTAGTTTATTTAAACAACGTAATGATAAAGCCGAATGTAAGATTCATACAGAATTAATTTAAACGATGTGAAGTATTTTATTTAATTTATCGGGTACTTAAAATACAAGATGGGGTATTGGTGACAATGACCAAGTTGAGAATCTAAAAGTTGTTTTTTAATTTAAAAAAGCAGAAATGTAGTGTATACACTACACTTATTTATAGGAGGACAGATTAATGAATACACGAGAAATCAAGGTCCAAAAACAAGGATGGATTCCTAAAAAGGAACGAATATGGTTAATCGTGGCGATTATTATCGCTGCTTCGATAATGCTTTGGGAACTTAAGGGACTATTACAGCTTTCATTAACCACTCTGCACAGCAGACAGTTCGAACATACATTTAAAGGTTTTGGCTCCAATGCAAGAATTGCCTTATTTTTTGTAATTGCTTATTATGTGCTTCTTCGTGTTATTAGGCTTCGTATGCTGAAAGGTCAAGGAAAGGTAAAAAAATGGTTGTCCAATTTGCTGCGCTTTGCCCGAAGATGGCATACTCCAGCAGCGATTATCGCCATCGCTTTTATTATCTTGCATTCGGTAGCTGTCTTTATGCACGGCTTCAAATTTGATTTTAATAATATAAGTGGATTGCTTTCATTGCTAGTCCTGCTTCCAGTTCCTATATCGGGACTATTTCGATATCAGAGGATGGATCGGAAGTGGCATTTGCGGTCTGGTGTTGCTTTTGCAATTCTATTTTTAATTCATTCTTTTTTATAACCAACATGTTAAAAACATTATTAGAGTTAGAGAAATAGTCTATTTTTTTCAGGTGTAATGATCTAAATGTAACAATGGGTGAAATAATAAAGTGATTGTTTCGTGATTTTTAAATAAGTGCTTCTTGGGTAACTCTTTTTTTGGAGAACAAGATTGTGAAGAATTATACTTAAACAAACGGTGCGATTGTTCAATTAGAGCAGTCGCTTTTCTGTGTGCCAGGCATGTTCATTAACTAGGCGGTGCAAGTCCGCTATGGGCGTTGGGATATGCGAACCATTA
>NZ_JBGBPR010000081.1:0-2635 GCF_041106275.1 Neobacillus sp. BF23-41 | reverse complement strand
ATAGATGATAAGGGAATTTTTCATCTAAGTGATAGCGTTGAAAATTTTCAAATCGAGCCAAACAATGATATATATGAACAAGCAATAAATATATATAACGATTTGAAGCAACAATATTAAAAATTCTTGGTAAATTTGGCGTTTGATAGTTGTTATGTGAAAAGTTGCACTTAAACTAATGGGTGCTTGAGTTAAACAAAAGGGTCGCAGCTGCGGCTCTTTTTCTTGTTCCACTAATGGGACAGGTTAGTTTAACAAGAAAATGATTTAATATTAAAGTTTATCAACGCTTTGTTTTAATAAAGAATATGGATTTCAACAATATTTATATGGCACATTTACTCTTAACAATCTTAAAATATAAATAGTAGATATTCCTAAAATGGGGGTTATAAAGATGATTTCAAAAGTATTAGGTTCTTTTCAAGTAAAGGGCAATCAACTCATTGTCAGTGATCCCTGCTATCCTATTGAATGTGCAACGGATGATGACTTATCTTGGATTTTGACCCCAGCTAAAAGTGGGGAATGGAAAGCTACAATCTTTTATGAAGAAGATAAGACTGTCGCTAAATTAATGGCTTGTCATATAGAAGCCAAACAAGACCTTGAGTGGATAGAAATAGGTAAAGAGATTGCAGTTGATTCTGCACAAGCGGGAATTTTTGATGCATCAATTTATTGCAGAGATGAAATGATTACATATGAAGTACAAAACGTTTATGACATAGATATGGATGAAGAGGGACTCAAATATTATGTGGCTTGCTGTGATAAGGTGGCAACTGATGATCAAGGTGGAGTACTGATTGGAGGTACTGTTTCTATGTCTGGACTTGGGGACGGGTACTATCCAGTATCTGTACAATATAATGAAAAAGATGAAATTGTAGCTGTATTATTAGATTTTTACGGTGAAGATGAAGAATAATAATTACCCTTTATATTATGTTGCCTTTCATTGCTATAAGAAAGGTTATTCTTGTTCCACTAACGATGCAGGTTAGTTCAAGAAGAAAATGGTAAGATACTAATCAGTGATATTGAATCAATTGGACTTCCTCTTTACGTTATAAGGGATTAGAATATAAATAAAAAGGTGATTACAATTAAAAAAGTAAAAAGTATCCTATATTTGCTACTTGGATCCATATCTCTTGTGATTGGAGTTGCAGGGACTGTGTTACCAGTTCTACCGGGCGGTCCGTTTTACTTATTTGCTGCTTTTTGCTTTGCGAAAAGTTCCAAGTCGATTGAAAACTGGTTCAAACGCACCTCATTATATGAAAAATACGTTGAATCATTCCTACAAAAAAAAGGTATGACTCGAAAAGAGAAAATCAGAATCAATTTAGTTGCCGATTTCTTCATCGTAATTTCTGTATTTTATGTGGACATCCTTTTATTGAAAATCCTGTTGGTATTGCTGGCCCTCTACAAACATTATTATTTCATTAAAAAAATTAAGACAATTGACCGAAACAGTACGAAACAAAGAGCTTCTTGAAATTTTTCTTCAAATAACGGGTCATTTACTTCAATAAGGGAGTTGCTTCGGCAGCTCTTTTTCTTATGGAGATAAAGGTCAGTTTAGTTGAACAAGGATTATCTACTTAACAAAGCGAATTATATAAAAATATAAATTTAAAGGAGAAAGGATTGTTCTACTTGGAAGTGAAATTCGGGGTAATAACTATTTATTTTCCTAATGTTAGTTTGAGCGACTTCTTTATAAATGAAGACTTTGCAGAATTGTTCGGATTAGAAACCAGTCAAGAAGCAGCTAAGTACATTAAGAAAATTTTAAAAGATAGAATGGAATTGTCATTTAAAAAAATAAAAATTGATTATGAAACAAACGGGATTTTTATAACATCAAAAAAAGGTGAAGTGATAGTTGAGGTAGCAAAAATAATTAATGAATTGATTGGTTTTGAAATCAACAATTATGAATTAGCCAAGGTAAATAAGTTAGCAAAAAATTTTAAAAGACCGAAAAAACAAAGATGGGCTGAAGGGGATATTTTTTTCATTCCAATAAGCAACAGTTCTTATAGCTATGGTCAGATAATTAATAAAGATGAACTTGGATCGCCAATTTGTTGTTTGTTCGAGTTGGTATCTAAAGAAGTAGAAGAAATTGAAAATATTATACATAAAAATGTTGTTTCAATATTACCAATTTCCTCGGAATCCCTGGATAACCACACTTGGAGAATAATCGGAAACAAAAGTGCTGTTGTTCAGGTTGAAGAAGTAATTAAGGGGCAACCAAAAAATTATGTACGTCGAATAACACGTAGTACCTATTCTGATAACTCATTAAAAGCACTGGCAGAAGCTCTTAACGGTGTAAGACCCTGGAACGAAAATGTAGACGTGAACTATTTCGATAAAATGCTAGTTCCCTCGTATCACAAACCTGACAACCTTTTGTTTTTTACAAAGGATGAAAAGATTAACCACTTTAAAAAAATGGGATATGATTTACATCAGCTTGAAGAATCATATAGTAAAACACCTGATTGGTTTTAATATTGTGTACACTTGGTTCTTCAGCTAACGGGTGCTAAAGCTCAAGAAAGATCGCTGCGGCGGTCTTTTTTTTGTTCCACTAACGAGCAGGATAGTTCAA
>NZ_JBGBPR010000080.1:0-2749 GCF_041106275.1 Neobacillus sp. BF23-41 | reverse complement strand
TCAATAAAATGTTTTAATGAAGCTGCAACCCAGGTTCGACTATCATCCTCGTGATTCCAAACATAAATATCGTTTTTATAAATGGTCCCGTTTTTTAATATTGCATAACAAAATAAATCGCCATTACCTGCGTCTGAAAAAAAGAAAAGATTATCAAATGCCATATAAATATCTCTATAATCTTCAAAATTTCTATAAAATAGATTGTCCTTAATAATTTGGGAAGTTGACCAAACCAAAGGACAACTCCATTTATCGAACACCCCATTTGTTTCATTAAATAAGGCAGCTAATTCTTCTGGTAATTCAACATTTAATTCTTTTTGAATTTGAGAAATCTCAAACTTTGTTGCCGGTTCTTTAAAGTGATGCTCCTTCGAAATGGAATTGACAAATTCTTTCCACATTTCATTCCCCCCTGAATTTGGATGAATATGCTTTATATTCAATTTCTATTTTTGAAAATCCTTCTTTAACTATCCTGCTTCGTTAGTTGAAGTAGAAATAAAAAAGGAGCTGCCAAGTAACTCCTTACGTTCTTAAACTCAAGCACCCGTTAGCTTAATAAGAGAAGTAGAAGTATTGTTATTTAGTTACCACTACATACTGCCTCTCTCTAAATGAAAACCGTTCACTTAAATCATCAAATAAGCGTTTTTCGTTTAACCTAAAATTTCCTATATCATTAATGAAATGCTTTGTCTTTAAGTTAACAACAATATTTAGTGTATCGTTCTTTTCTTTCAGTTCATCCCCATCCAAGCAAGTATATAATTCTATACTTTCACCGTCGGAAAGATTTTCATTTATATACTTAAATAAGTCGCTATAACATTTTCTAGTATTACGACAATCAAGATGATAAACAAAGGGGTTGGAAAATTTCCCCCTTATTTCATCATAACCTTCTAAGTCCCATACTGAGTTGCCAAAGTCATCTTCTGTCTCATAAATAATCATATTCTCAATCTGCTTAGGGTTTTGTCCAAAATCACCAGTTGGAATCTCCCTATTTGAAGATATATAATGATGAACTGTCAAAATTCTCACCCCTTTTATTGAAACAAAAAGACTGCCGAAACAGCCATTTGTTGTGAAAATAAAGTTACCGTTTATTCAATAAGAATTAAATTAAACTAAACTTGTTCTTGATATATTTCTGATTTTATCGGCTTTAAATTTAAAGGCACTTTAAACTCCTGAAGGTTTTCTATATGATTAAAAAAATCATCAATATTAGCATAATCCATTGACCACTCTTCTACCTCTAACTTTCTTAACTCATCTGTCGGTTTAAATAAAAATTCACAGTGAAGTTGTTCCATATGAGAATATTCGTCATCCTCAAAAATAGAGAACTGACGAACAAAATCATAATGAAATAACTCCTCACCTGTAAAATCATAAACTCCACACTGAAAAAGGATTTCTCTTTCCTCTTCTCCTTCAACTGGTTCTTTGCTAAATATTTTAAATGCTTCCCAAACTTTTTTTATATCATCAGCATCTTCACCAATCTTATCTTTAAGATAACTTTCAGCATTTTTAACCGTAATCATTACAACACCTCCGATATTATTATGTAAGTATTCTTATTAAACTAAACTGCTCCTTTAGTTCAATAAAAAAGAAGGCTGCCGCAGCAACCCTTTGTTCCACTAAAGAATTACTATAAACCATTAAAAACCTGTATTGATTTATAAATCGATACAGGCTTTTTAATAATGTTTATTGTCAATTTGATTTCCTATTATTTTTTTCTTCCGTTCGAATATATTTTATAAAGGACTTTTTTTTGAAAATATTCCAAAAAATTTTGTAAAAATATTTAACTCAGACGAAAGGTGATGATATGTTTTCGATTCTTACATTTCCAAACCCAATTTTGTTTCAAAAAGCAATGGATGTTGAACACATTTATAGTGTAACTCCACTTTTGAATGAAATGAAAACGTTCGTGGAAAATTCGCCACATGTATTAGGAATTTCATTACCGCAAGTCGGCGTATCAAAACGGGCTTTTGTTGCTCGATTTACAACAGGAACAGAAATTTTAATCAATCCAAGTTTTGATATACTTGATCCAACACCCAACTCATTACCATCTGGCGAAGGATGTATCTCTCTTCCAGGGATTATAGGGATTGTTCAGCGCTACCTCATGATAAGGATTTCCTATTTATCAATCTTTGGTGAAAGGACATTCCGTGAGATGGGAGGGATGGATTCGATTATATTCCAGCATGAATTTGATCATTTGGAAGGAATTCTTTTTACAAGCAAAACTTTGCAGGCATTTTAAAAAGGCAACGGATTTTGGGGCTGTTGACAAAAATAATAGGATTTTCTAAAACCTGAATAGAATTTTTTCTATACAGGTTTTTAATTGGGGGAATTTTTTATGATGGGTCTTAAAGATGAATATCAAAGTAAACTTGAATTGATTGATTTAAATGTGTTTGTTCCTTCAAATCATATTCTTCGTCAAATTAATGAAAAAATAGATTTCTGCCACGGTAGTGGAACAAGAAAAAAGGCTGCCGCAGCAACCTGGTCTTATTCAACTCTAGCACCCGTTAGTTTAAGTGCAACTTTTCACATAACAACTATATCAAACGCCAAATTTACCAAGAATTTTTAATATTGCTGCTTCAAATCGTTATATATATTTTTTGCTTGTTCATATATATCATTGTTTGGCTCGATTTGAAAATTTTCAACGCTATCACTTAGATGAAAAATTCCCTTA
>NZ_JBGBPR010000079.1:0-2792 GCF_041106275.1 Neobacillus sp. BF23-41 | reverse complement strand
GGTCTTGTTCATATTCAGGAATAATCGCATAGATATAACAATCTTGCTTGTAAAAGCTATTGATTATGCTAACAAACTCTTGTTCATCAATTTCTTCATTGAGTAATATTTCCTGTTTTTTCGGAATGCATTTCAAAGCCCAATCACCCCTTTTTTTTGATTATACAATTAGACTGGAGATGTTTCCTTCTTCAACTAACCTGCTCCGTTAGTCCGAAGAAGAAAAAGGCGCCCGCAGCAATAAATCCTCGTTAGTATAGGAATCTTTACAAATACCTAACACACCAATTACTCTCACTTAACATTAATATAGTAAGATACATAAAACATCATAAAAAAGGGGAAATTTAAGATGACTTTGGGCAAGGATATCAACTGGATTTGTTATGATCTAACTTTAAAGGTGCAACAGTATAACCTATTGTTTGATAGAGGTAACTTTAGCCTTCAATTGTTTAACTGATAAACATATCTTTTAAATAAAGGTTAACATCCAGTTGATTAATCAACTTTTTTACTGCCTGAATAATTTTAAATTATTTTATCCCTTAAAAATCAGGAGGATGAAATGATGAAAAAAGTAATTCTTGCACTGGCTACCACGCTTGTTATTGGAACCGGAACAACAGTTTTTGCAAATCCTAACACGTTTTTTTCTGGTTCAGCAGGAAAACAACTCACAGAAAAATTCCAACAACTTACTCGCAATAATATTTGGGAACAGAAAGAAAAAGTTGATCTGAAATTTAACACCTATCATCCACAAGGTATGACGAAAGTCGGAGACTTGTACTACATGTCTTCTGTAGAAATTCTTGAAAAACCTGTTAAATACGACCAGCCGAAAGATGGTTATGATCGTACACCAGGTAAAGGAGTTGGACACCTATTTCTTTTTAACAAAGAAGGAAAACTCCTAAAAGATATAAAGCTTGGTGAAGGGGATGTGTATCATCCTGGAGGAATTGCTTTTGATGGTAAATCAATCTGGGTTCCTGTTGCAGAATATCGCCCAAATAGCAAGTCCATCATTTATAAAGTGAATCCGGAAACGATGGAGTCCCAAGAAGTATTTCGCACGAATGACCACATTGGTGGAATACTTCGTGATGGAAAAGAAGGAACTTTAAAAGCTGTGAGTTGGGGATCGAGAACATTTTATGAGTTTAATGAAAAAGGAAAAGTTCTTCGAAAAACAAGTAATCCTAGCCACTTTATTGATTATCAAGACTGCGAGAATGCTGGAAAAAACAATATCATATGTAGTGGTATTACTGAATTGCCACAACCAGCACCATCAACTGCTAAATATGAATTGGGAGGACTAGCCTTACTAGATATGAAAACAATGGATATGGTCCATGAACTGCCAATTCCTCTTTTTTCTCCTAATGGACATGTTGTAACACGCAATCCTGTATATCTTGAAAATACAACACAAGGAATTAAAATGTATGCTGTTCCTGATGATGATCAATCCTCTATGCTAATATATGAAACAAACATTAGTAAAAAATAATTTTTAGATGAAAACTTTGATGCCAAACATCAAAGTTTTCTTTATAGGTACTCTCTTTCAGAAATAAACACATTTACTGTATCTTATCATTTCTTCTACTCCCTCAGTTTAATACGATTATCTGACGGATACTCGCTAACCTGCTTCTTTTGCTTAATTAGAAACAAGATGCTGCCACTGCAACACCTTGTTTAACTCTTGCACCCGTTAGTTGATGAACCAAGTATTTATTTATACAACAACATACGATTAATTTGGTGGAAGAATATTTCTTAGCTTTTCTGGTCTTTGCGTTTGTTCAACTTGTTTCAAATTTCCTTCCATCATTTGAATGATTGGATGGTTTGGTGGGAGATTTTGTTTTAATATGTTTAGCTTTTCAGTTTTATCAGCTTCCTTAAAATTTCCTTCTATCATTTGAATGAATGGATGATTAGAAGGAAGGATTTGCTTTAATTTTTCTAGCTTTTGTACCTGCTCATCGGGTGGATTATTTTCTAATAAACTTTGCTTTATCATTTCTATCTTATTATTTGGGGTATTCACATTTTTCACCTCTTCCTTGCAAACGAATAATTGGTTTATTAATAAAATGTTAATCTGAATTGAACTTAATCTAATTCAACAGTTTTAAAATCATTATTTAGAACAGTTTGTCCAACGACATTATTACCAGATACTTCAATACCCTGACTTGTTACAACAACCTCTTCTGTGGTATCGAATAAAGTGACTCTGACTTCATATGCAAAAACTCCTGTAACGAATGCAACGAAAGAACACGCAGTCATTGGTTTAATTTTGATTAGCCCTCCATTACCTTCTGTTAAATTTGGTCCATTAAATGAAAGAACTTGCAATTCTGTAGGTATATTATTGTTCCAACTAAGAATTTTAACTATGCTTTTCGGTTATCATCTGGATCTAGATTTGCTACTTCTACATCAACTAAAAATGCTTGGAAGTTGAAATTATTTAGGATCCCGCTTGATTTAACTATCTTTGAACTTTTAGACATTAAATTTCCTCCAGTCAATGTTTTAGGAGAATCTCTCCTAATTACATTAAATGGACATAATTCATTAATTGAAACGTACACTTGTCCAATTAAAGGATATTTTCTTATTAAGCTAACCTGCCCCGTTAGCACAACAAGAAAAAAGACCGCCGCAGCGATCATCTTCTTTAACTCTAGAACCCGTTAGTTGAACAAGGAATATACAAAATTAATTTGTAGAATTTGCTATTTTTATAAGTTTACTTTGGGATAATT
>NZ_JBGBPR010000078.1:0-2797 GCF_041106275.1 Neobacillus sp. BF23-41 | reverse complement strand
GGGTGCTTGTGCGGCCGAGCCTAGGTCGTATCATATAGCGGGTGGGATTCCCGTCGAGTAAGAACTAGCCATTCGCTCGTAGCGAGTCTTGGAGGGCTATAGGTAACTTTAGTCTTTAAGCGTAGACAGTTAGGTGGAGCAGCCGTCAAGGCTGAGAATCTTATGGAGTGAAAGTCTCCTGTCATCAATTGGCCGAATTCGGATGACTAGCATATCCAATGCGTGGGGAGGTAACAAACCACGTTCTGCTTGGAAGTAAAAGTCACGGCGGCCTATTCTACACTGAGAGAATAAGGTCGGAACAGTCTGTGTGGCGAGCAAACCTAGAGGCCAGAAGGATTTAACGAATACTGCAGTCCCGAAATCTACGCCCCTCTGAGAAACTGTTTCGAGGGATTTATGCTTAGCGTCGACCTTTATCTAACGGGGGAAGACCGATGTCTTACGGGAAGAAACGGTCAAAAGCACCGTAAGGGCAGCCGGGATACGGGTTCTAGCATCTAGGGAAAGATTCTCAGAGATAACGACGGGAAGGTCCTACTTCAAATTGGAATGGTACAAACCAATAAAGACCTATCATATATGAGGCTAATAGAAGTTGATAGGAAGATTTAGGACTGGCGCATGAGGTCGTAGTAGCTTTGAGAGAAGAGTAATGTCTTCTTAAGTATAAGCAAATTATACTCCTAATCTAGGTAACACCTTTGATAGGGCAAAGGACCTCTGGGCACTTGGAATGTTTGAGCATTATAGACTCTGAGCTATAAAGTATGTTTAAACTAGCTTACAAGTAAACCTACAAATGATGGGGGAATATGTGTACCGACATTTAATCCTGCGGTTGTATGGGAAGGCTTTTAGGTGATTAATCCAAGGTCAGAACCGGACTCGGGAAATCCGACCGTCCGGGATCGTAGGGGGGCTACAGGAAACGTGAATCAATAAATATTGATTGAGCGCGCTTGTTTTCTACCCGACGACGGGCCGAAAGCCAAATGGTTGAAGGGATTGAGCTCCATAATGTTAGTAAACCGAGAGGGCTGATGCTTTAAGCACTGCAGAAAGCTACATTTTATCATTCGTTAAAGGCAAGAAGGATAAAACCTCTCTGGAGTCAGTGACCTTGGCACGTTATACATTGATATGATACGGCAACTCGGGAGACCCTACCGGTCTTTTCTTATTTTAATAGAAGAGTATGGTCTACAAGTGATAAAAAGCGAGGAAACCAAATGCCGTGTAGGGAGTCGGATAGCAGCGTAGTACCAATGAAGTTGGGTAATGCCGATGGAGGAAAGGCTAGCTACCAGTTATCACCCTTACTAGGGACACATTTACTACACACAGAGGTAGGTATAATAAATGGAAACAAAACTAATAAGGATAGCAGAATTAGCAAAATCTGATCCTAAAATGAAATTTACATCTCTTGTACATTTATTAAATAAGAAAGCATTAGTTAAATGCCATCTTGAACTACCCAATAAGAAGGCAGCTGGGATTAACGGTACAACCAAAGAGCAGTACGGTGAGAGTTTAGAAGAAAACATAGAGGATTTAGTAAGTAGGCTCAAAAGCAAAAGTTATCGTCCTGTTCCAGTAAGGAGAATGTATATTCCAAAACTCAATTCAAACAAGAAAAGACCATTGGGAATACCAGAACATGAAGATAAAATTGTTCAAAAAGGTATTACAAAGATACTAAATACCATTTATGAAAATGATTTTCTAGATTGTTCCTTTGGATTCCGTCCAAATCGCAACTGCCATGATGCGTTGAAAATACTGAACCACTATATTGAAAAGAGGGCAGTAAATTATGTAGTAGATGTAGATATCAAAGGTTTCTTCGACAACGTTGACCACACTTGGATGATGGAGTTCTTAAAACTGCGAATCGCTGACCCTAACCTACTAAGGATAATTGGTAGGTTTCTTAAAGGTGGATACATGGAGGAAGGTAAGAAATATAAAACAGACAATGGCACACCGCAAGGTGGAGTAATATCTCCGATATTAGCCAATGTATACCTCCATTATGTCCTCGACCTATGGTTTGAGAAAAGGGTAAGGAAACAGTGCAAGGGACAAGCATACATAGTGAGATATGCAGATGATTTTGTTTGTTGTTTTCAATATAAAAGTGAAGCCCAGCAATTCTTCCATTCATTAAAGTTTAGATTAAAGAAATTTAATCTAGAAATAGCCGAGGATAAAACCAAAATTATTCCTTTCGGGCGGTTTGCGGAGCAAAATGCAAATCAACAGGGAAGAAATAAACCAGCAACTTTTGATTTCCTTGGGTTTACACACTTTTGCGGTAAAAGTAAACAAGGGAAATTTCGAGTAAAACGGAAAACAAGCAGGAAGAAAGTCCAAGGTAAACTAAAAGAAACGAAAGAATGGCTGAAGAGTAATAGAAGTAAAGATATTCATATGATTATGGATAGATTTAAACGCTCACTAATAGGTTATTACAACTATTATTGCATCACTGATAATACCCAAAATGTTTACAACTTTAAAGACAAAATCGAAGAGTTATTATTTAAATGGCTCAATAGAAGAAGCCAAAGGAAATCCTTTACATGGGATAAATTCAGTCTATTTCTTAAGAAGTATCCACTCCCATCACCAAGGATAAAAGTGAATATATATGATTTAAAAAAAGAGATTAGCTACATTCTGTAAATGATAACTAGGAGGAGCCGTGTGCATTAATAGTGCAAGCACGGTTCTGTGAGGGGGGTGGAGTACAATTTACCGCAAGGTAGAAAGGCTCCCTTCTACTCGACTA
>NZ_JBGBPR010000077.1:0-2891 GCF_041106275.1 Neobacillus sp. BF23-41 | reverse complement strand
ATATTAATAGAAGAAACACGATTTTTTTATTGTTTGTTGACGTTTTTGTTTGTTTAGTTTTCAAAGAACAATCTATCATGTCAGAAGCGACATTTATTAGTATATCGATTCTCTATTAGAATGTCAATATATTAATTTAGCTTTTTTGTTTCCACTTTTAACTATTAAAACCGCCGTTAAAAGCAACTTAGCTATCATACCACCTCCAATTTACAAATGCAACAGAAAGTTTTTCTTTTTTCAGGAAAGTTCACTTCCTTAAAACTATTTCTTGAGATAACAATATCTTATCTTTATAAATCAACAACCAAATCCCTGGCCATATGCAATCTTCAACAAATATCGGGGCATAACAGGCACTGGAAATAGGGTAGGATTTTAGCGTATACTAGTTTAAGTAAATATAAATATATAAAATCTAAATCTGTGAATTTTATTGCTTTCTATCTGGAGAGGATTATCGTATGAGAATTGTAACAAAAGTTAAAAATGAAGAACTAGAAATTATAAAAATCTATATAAGCCTGGGATTTACGATTACTGTAGAAATATTCACAGTTCCAGAGGGCTACAAAAGCTTAGCGAATAATTCCTTCCATCAACACGATGAATTATTAGGAACTGGAGTTCATAATAATAAAAAAGAGAGTGTAAAACTAGCCATCAAAGCTTTACGGGAATTGATGGAAGCGTTCGAGGAATAATACCCAAAACCATAGTCTAAAAACCATGCTGGTAAAAAAACAGCATGGTTTTTATATCTTTATCGCTCGGCGACTGGCACCTGAATTAAGAAAGCACCTTTTCAGGGCTAAGCAGCAGAAATAATGCCTCAGGGAGTTTCAATGTCCTCAGCGATGGTTCACACAACCTCGAAGAACCGTCCTCGGGTCTTTATGAACTGACAAATCTCCCCCTTTTCTCCCAAGTTTCCTCACTAATCAAACGTTTGATTAAAATCGCCTACATCCTTGATATATATCGATGCATCCTTCCCAATCCATATAATTAATGTTGAAAAATGTAAGAAAAAAAGGGGAAAAATAGCAATCAAACCGATAACGTCACGAAACGACACTCTTTCGACTAAATACCGTATAAGCTATACTATTTAAACGTTTGATTGAAATAGCTGAAAGTACTGAAATAAAAGGAATTCCCTTACAACTCCTGCATGTAGATTGTCGAGATGCGTTTGGACATTCCGCAGGAAATACCCCACCTTTCTACAAAAACTGATCAGTTTCTCCTAAACCTCCATGATTCTATTAAAATCGTGGCGTTTTGATACTATCCAAACGCTTGATTAAAAGAAGCCTCAGACCGCTCCATTACTAGATTTAGTACTTCAAATTCCTGTGAAGAATGTCGAGAACTATCCTCAACATGACACTTTTAAAAAGGAACTAGGATTAGTTGCTGAATCATGATTCGTGCCTAAAACTATTACTGCGATGGTATAAGTCACCAAAATTAGGTAGTAAATATCCTCGGCCCAAATGAATTCCCAATTTTTATCCAGCGAATGTCGTAAGTTTTATAAAATATGTAGTAAGTGTCTGTAATTATGTTGTAAGTATCCGTAATTGTGTTGTAAACTCTCCAAAATATGTAGTTAGTATCCAAAATTATGTAGTTAGTTCCCAACTGCAGGAATTTTATCTCTATTTAGACGCAGAAAAACCACCTTTTAAAAAATAATTTCTTTTTTAAAAGGTGGTTTTTATAAAAAAGAACAAGCGAACGGTCCCTTCAGTTTAAAAAAATGGCTCCGCAGGTAGGACTCGAACCTACGACCGATCGGTTAACAGCCGATAGCTCTACCACTGAGCTACTGCGGAATAATATTATGGTGGGCCTAAATGGACTCGAACCATCGACCTCACGCTTATCAGGCGTGCGCTCTAACCAGCTGAGCTATAGGCCCAATTTGGAGCGGGTGAAGAGAATCGAACTCTCATCATCAGCTTGGAAGGCTGAGGTTTTACCACTAAACTACACCCGCATTAAAAATTTGGAGGCGGCACCCGGATTTGAACCGGGGATGGAGGTTTTGCAGACCTCTGCCTTACCACTTGGCTATGCTGCCTAACTAGAATGGTGGAGGGGGACGGATTCGAACCGCCGAACCCTGAGGGAGCGGATTTACAGTCCGCCGCGTTTAGCCACTTCGCTACCCCTCCATATATAAGACTACTAATAGAGTCTTAAATTTAATGATGGCTCAGGACGGAATCGAACCGCCGACACAAGGATTTTCAGTCCTTTGCTCTACCGACTGAGCTACTGAGCCGTAATTAGGATGATTCCCTAAACATATAATTCCGTACGTCCTTTGCTCGAAAGAACTCACGTACTTTCTCGCAGATTGCCGCAGATGTTTTTCAGTGATGTAAGCAATCTGCTCTACCCACTGAGTTACTGAGCCTAGAATATGTATTTTTCTAAAAAAAAAAATCTATAATAACAGTAGTTAACCTACTGGGATAAAAATGGCGGTCCGGACGGGACTCGAACCCGCGACCTCCTGCGTGACAGGCAGGCATTCTAACCAACTGAACTACCGGACCATATTGCGGGGACAGGATTTGAACCTGCGACCTTCGGGTTATGAGCCCGACGAGCTACCAGACTGCTCCACCCCGCGACAATAGAAATTATATAGTTTTGTCCATGCTCAATGTTCCATGGACTGTATCAATCTCAGTAAGCATATGCAAGCAGCAGCTCAATTGATACAACTCGCAGATTATTCATGAAGCAATGCTCGTTGCTCCACCCCGCGACAATAGAAATTATATATTAATGAAATATATGGAGGAGGAAGAGGGATTCGAACCCCCGCGCGGTATGACCCGCCTGTCGGTTTTCAAGACCGATCCCTTCAGCCA
>NZ_JBGBPR010000076.1:0-2902 GCF_041106275.1 Neobacillus sp. BF23-41 | reverse complement strand
CTAAACCAAGTATGTCACAATACCAATTACGTGCCTCTTCAATATTACGTACAGGAATAAAAACTGTCCCGATTTGATTTAGTATAGGATTCATAAATTCCTCCAATAAATATGACATTGAATTACTAATTTTATCAATTCGTCGATAGATCTCTTTTTCCCTTTTCTTATTGTACTAAACTGCCACGTTAGTTAAAGAAGAAAAAAGCCACCAAAAATGGCAGCTGGTTCTATAACTATTGCACCTGTTACTTTAATAAGTTTACTAAATAAAGGGGCATCTGGAAACAAAAGCATAAAAACTGCTAATAGAATAACTATTCCTGATACACCCATATACACTTTAGACATAGCATTGTTTTGTTTACGTTCAACAATTCCTAGCAGTAGAAAGAGTATCCCTAAAAGTATTGCTATAATTGGATTTCCTACAAAGACATCAGTAAAAAAACGTAAAATAAATAACAAATAAATTAAAGAAAGGCACACCACTTTTATAACTTTTTGCATAATATTTCCTTCCATATCTCTTTTTATATTTTAGTGTTTATGGATACCAACTTTTTATTCTTTCTTCTTCCACTATCCTGCTCCGTTAGCACAATAACAAAAGCCACAGTGGTCATCTTCATTACCCCACCGATTTAAATTATTTTATTAATGGATAACAATTGTTTGAACTGCTGTACTCCAATATCATAATCAATTTCTTTATTGTAAATGGAAAAAATTCTTGTTCCAAATGGTTCAAATGTTAATTCGTTTTTTGGGATAATATTTTTAATCCCATACCCATTAAAATCAAAGAATATATCCCATATATCCTCAGATTGCCTTTTAAATGCTATCGACTCATAATCAAAATTATTCTCGTAATAACCTAAATGCAGATGATATTTATCATCATACAAAATATCCATTAAACACCTCTATTATTATCATTTAAATTAATCAATTCGGCAGATTGAATCAACAATCCTTCTTCAAGTAAACTGCTTCGTTAGTTGAGTAACAAGAAGGCAAAAAGACTGCCAAAGACAGTCCATCCATTGTTCAACAGCACCCGTTAGTTGCACAAGACTCTTACTCAATTATCTGGATTTTCTTTAAGAACCCAAGGCATTTTAGCATCAAAGGTTAACTCTAGGACAGGGCTTGGGAATTCTTCTGGTAGAAACTCTAATTCCTCTGAAAATCCAACTATGAAATTGTCTATCTCAATAGTATTTTTTTCATTAAAGTTAGAGTTTGTACACAACTCTCCTTCCAGTAATCTTCCTACAATATGATAGTTTCCTAAGTATAACCTTGTCCCAGTTTCTTCGGTAGGGAATTCAGAAAGATGTGCTGGTATTGTTGGCTTAATCCCTAGTTTGGTGAATACATCAGATACAGAAGTCTTTAAATTCTTACAAGCTTCAACATAATTTCTACAGTATAAGCAATTACAGACTGGTATATCCTTGCTGTAAAATTCTCGTGTCTTATCAATATCAGCTTCTATTAACCATTTTCCTATTCTAATCTGTTGTAGCATTATCATACCTTCTTCCTATCAAATCCTCGAATATTCTCCCTTTAACAAATATAAAATTCGGCGACTCGAATTAACAATCCTTTTTGTGCTAAACTGCCCCGTTAGCTGAATAAGCAAAGGGATCGTCGCTGCAATCCCAATCTTCAACTCTTGCACCCGTTAGTTTAAGTATATTCCTTCACAATCTTGATTTTTGTCGTTTAGTAAATATGTATTTACCATTCCCCATACTCTGTAAAAATGGGAATCTTAATTGTTTTATTATTAAAATCAATCTTAGGGTTTAAGTCGTAATTCGTTTTTTTAAAATCAATTACACCGCCATTGGAAATACAAAATCGAGCAATATATTCATCTTTATTATCAATGATTACAAATTCATTGTTATTTTGAAATACAGCAAAATTAAATTGCATTACAAGTTTCCAATCACCTGTTAGATTGTATTCTTCATAAGGATTGTTTTGTTCTTCCCCCATTTTATTTCCTCCTTCAAATTAACCATCAATAAAACTTTATTCATATCATTCTACTTAGAGTTTAGTATACCTGCTTATTAAGCTAAACTGCTACCGTTAGCACAACAAGAAAAAAGGATAGCCGCAGCCATCCCAATCTTTTACTCTTGCATCCTTTAGCTTAGGAAAGTTTTCTTTCATAAACGTGAAAATAGTAGTTATAAGGGTTTTTGTCATTCATAACCCCTTTTTCAATAGAAACTTCTTTCCATTCATCGAAATTAACTTCGGGGAAAAATGTATCTCCTTTAAATTCATAATGAATTTTTGTAATGTACATCTTCTCAACAAATGGAAGGAAAATATTATAAATCTGCTCCCCTCCGAAAATGAATATCTCTTCTTCATTTTTACACAAGTCAAAAACAGCTTCGATTGAATGGACAATTTCACAACCGTAAAAATTAAAATCCTTATCCCTTGTCAAAATTATATTCCTTCTGTTAGGTAAAGCTCTTCCAATTGACTCAAGGTTCTTTCTACCCAATATGATTGAATGTCCTTTTGTAATATTTTTAACATACTCCCAATCCTTCGGAATTCTCCAAGGAATGTCATTATCTTTGCCAATCACTCTATTCTTATCCATCGCAACAATTAAAGAAACCTTCATATTTTACACAGCCTTTTTAGCCTATTTTACAATATAATTTTGTATTTTATTGAAATTTCTTGTTGCACTAACCTGCCACGTTAGCTCAACAAGAAAAAAGGGGACTTTGTATATATCTAATAATTTAGTGCTGTCCTAAAGTGCCCTAACTTGTAGTATAATTACAATAACACTTAGGGGTAGGATTGATTTGAAATTGGGACTTTTAGATAAATTATTCGAAAAAAAGCAGAA
>NZ_JBGBPR010000075.1:1409-3121 GCF_041106275.1 Neobacillus sp. BF23-41 | reverse complement strand
TTGGTTAAGTCCTCGAACGATTAGTATCAGTCAGCTCCACATGTTACCACGCTTCCACCTCTGACCTATCAACCTGATCATCTTTCAGGGTTCTTACTAGCTTGCGCTATGGGAAATCTCATCTTGAGGGGGGCTTCATGCTTAGATGCTTTCAGCACTTATCCCGTCCGCACATAGCTACCCAGCGATGCCCTTGGCAGAACAACTGGTACACCAGCGGTGCGTCCATCCCGGTCCTCTCGTACTAAGGACAGCTCCTCTCAAATTTCCTGCGCCCACGACGGATAGGGACCGAACTGTCTCACGACGTTCTGAACCCAGCTCGCGTACCGCTTTAATGGGCGAACAGCCCAACCCTTGGGACCGACTACAGCCCCAGGATGCGATGAGCCGACATCGAGGTGCCAAACCTCCCCGTCGATGTGGACTCTTGGGGGAGATAAGCCTGTTATCCCCGGGGTAGCTTTTATCCGTTGAGCGATGGCCCTTCCATGCGGAACCACCGGATCACTAAGCCCGACTTTCGTCCCTGCTCGACTTGTAGGTCTCGCAGTCAAGCTCCCTTGTGCCTTTACACTCTGCGAATGATTTCCAACCATTCTGAGGGAACCTTTGGGCGCCTCCGTTACTCTTTAGGAGGCGACCGCCCCAGTCAAACTGCCCACCTGACACTGTCTCCCACCCCGATCAGGGGTGCGGGTTAGAATTTCAATACAGCCAGGGTAGTATCCCACCGACGCCTCCACCGAAGCTAGCGCTCCGGCTTCTCAGGCTCCTACCTATCCTGTACAAGCTGTACCAAAATTCAATATCAGGCTACAGTAAAGCTCCACGGGGTCTTTCCGTCCTGTCGCGGGTAACCTGCATCTTCACAGGTACTATAATTTCACCGAGTCTCTCGTTGAGACAGTGCCCAGATCGTTACGCCTTTCGTGCGGGTCGGAACTTACCCGACAAGGAATTTCGCTACCTTAGGACCGTTATAGTTACGGCCGCCGTTTACTGGGGCTTCGATTCAGAGCTTCGCTTGCGCTAACCCCTCCTCTTAACCTTCCAGCACCGGG
Organism: Neobacillus sp. BF23-41; assembly: GCF_041106275.1. Classification (NCBI taxonomy): domain Bacteria; kingdom Bacillati; phylum Bacillota; class Bacilli; order Caryophanales; family Bacillaceae; genus Neobacillus; species Neobacillus sp. BF23-41. The sequence goes on along the minus strand of NZ_JBGBPR010000075.1, from coordinate 2,057 downwards.
CAGGCGTCAGCCCCTATACTTCGCCTTGCGGCTTCGCAGAGACCTGTGTTTTTGCTAAACAGTCGCCTGGGCCTATTCACTGCGGCTCTTCGAGGCTATTCACCTCAAAAAGCACCCCTTCTCCCGAAGTTACGGGGTCATTTTGCCGAGTTCCTTAACGAGAGTTCTCTCGCTCACCTTAGGATTCTCTCCTCGCCTACCTGTGTCGGTTTGCGGTACGGGCACCTTTTATCTCGCTAGAGGCTTTTCTTGGCAGTGTGGAATCAGGAACTTCGGTACTAAATTTCCCTCGCTATCACAGCTCAGCCTTCGCGAGAAGCGGATTTGCCTACTTCTCAGCCTAACTGCTTAGACGCGCATATCCAACAGCGCGCTTACCCTATCCTCCTGCGTCCCCCCATTGCTCAAACGATAAAGAGGTGGTACAGGAATATCAACCTGTTGTCCATCGCCTACGCCTTTCGGCCTCGGCTTAGGTCCCGACTAACCCTGAGCGGACGAGCCTTCCTCAGGAAACCTTAGGCATTCGGTGGATGAGATTCTCACTCATCTTTCGCTACTCATACCGGCATTCTCACTTCTAAGCGCTCCACCAGTCCTTACGGTCTAGCTTCAACGCCCTTAGAACGCTCTCCTACCACTGACATC
>NZ_JBGBPR010000075.1:0-1309 GCF_041106275.1 Neobacillus sp. BF23-41 | reverse complement strand
TTCTCACTTCTAAGCGCTCCACCAGTCCTTACGGTCTAGCTTCAACGCCCTTAGAACGCTCTCCTACCACTGACATCTAAGATGTCAATCCACAGCTTCGGTGATACGTTTAGCCCCGGTACATTTTCGGCGCAGAGTCATTCGACCAGTGAGCTATTACGCACTCTTTAAATGGTGGCTGCTTCTAAGCCAACATCCTGGTTGTCTAAACAACTCCACATCCTTTTCCACTTAACGTATACTTTGGGACCTTAGCTGGTGGTCTGGGCTGTTTCCCTTTTGACTACGGATCTTATCACTCGCAGTCTGACTCCCACGGATAAGTCTTTGGCATTCGGAGTTTGTCTGAATTCGGTAACCCGATGAGGGCCCCTAGTCCAAACAGTGCTCTACCTCCAAGACTCTTACTACGTGAGGCTAGCCCTAAAGCTATTTCGGAGAGAACCAGCTATCTCCAAGTTCGATTGGAATTTCTCCGCTACCCACACCTCATCCCCGCACTTTTCAACGTGCGTGGGTTCGGGCCTCCATCCAGTGTTACCTGGACTTCACCCTGGACATGGGTAGATCACCTGGTTTCGGGTCTACGACCACATACTCATACGCCCTATTCAGACTCGCTTTCGCTGCGGCTCCGTCTCTTCAACTTAACCTTGCATGGGATCGTAACTCGCCGGTTCATTCTACAAAAGGCACGCTATCACCCATTAACGGGCTCTAACTACTTGTAGGCACACGGTTTCAGGAACTATTTCACTCCCCTTCCGGGGTGCTTTTCACCTTTCCCTCACGGTACTGGTTCACTATCGGTCACTAGGGAGTATTTAGCCTTGGGAGATGGTCCTCCCTGCTTCCGACCGGATTTCTCGTGTCCGGCCGTACTCAGGATCCACTCAGGAGGGAACGAAGTTTCGACTACAGGGTTTTTACCTTCTATGACGGACCTTTCCAGATCGCTTCATCTACCCCGTTCCTTTGTAACTCCATGTTGAGTGTCCTACAACCCCAAGAGGCAAGCCTCTTGGTTTGGGCTATGTCCCGTTTCGCTCGCCGCTACTCAGGGAATCGCGTTTGCTTTCTCTTCCTCCGGGTACTTAGATGTTTCAGTTCCCCGGGTATGCCTTCCATACCCTATGTATTCAGGTAAAGATACTGTTCCATTACGAACAGTGGGTTCCCCCATTCGGAAATCTCCGGATCAAAGCTTACTTACAGCTCCCCGAAGCATATCGGTGTTAGTCCCGTCCTTCATCGGCTCCTAGTGCCAAGGCATTCACCGTGCGCCCTTTCTAACTTAACCTAAAAGGTT
>NZ_JBGBPR010000074.1:0-3635 GCF_041106275.1 Neobacillus sp. BF23-41 | reverse complement strand
TTTAATGAAGTTAGCACCGATTTATCCACTTGTTTTAATGTGGCCACATGCAAGGGATAAATTTCAAACATCTACACGCCTCTCATACTTTTCAATAAGAGTAATCTTACACATAAAAGACTCTTCCGATTTCATATATCTGAACTTCAGTTCAAAATTGAGCTTAATAATATAATATATTATTTTCTGATTATCATCAATAGTTTTTTTGATTTTTCTGATTATTATCAATAGTTTTTTGATTATGTTTGTTGCGATAAAAATATTTAAGCAATAATTTAAATAAGCACTATTTCTAGTACATTCTGGAAAAAGATCTAGATGTTTAACATTATCAGTAAAATATTTTCTGATTTCCAATATGATATTGATACTCATTGGAGATCTTTAAATTAATAATAGGACATCATCATATGATATTTGAACCACTTTTTTCTCCGTACTAATATGCCTTCTTATGGAGGGTTCGTATAGTGTCCGCAGCCAGCTTCGTTGTCGGTTTATCGGCCAACGGCATTGACGTGTCATCACATGGATGGTCACCCACATTGCCGTTGGCTGTTTATGTTTTTGCCTATTTAAATGTCGGAAGTAGAAAAGAGATTACATTTCGTTAATTGCACGATGAATATGAGATTCCCCCACAATTCTATTCCCCTGAATATAAGCATAGAGCAACGCTTGGCTGCATAACGTATTAATTTTACGCGGCACCCCATGAGTAAATTGGTAAACAACTTGAATTGCTTCTTCCGAGAATATTTCGTGAGGATTTCCCGAGATTTTCACTCGGTGCTGAATTTAAGCCCACTTGACGATGCTGTATGGCAAATTCTAACCTGGCGGCGGTTGCTTCTCTATGACTTGTAGATACAAAGCATTGTTCAGGTTTCAGCGGCACCTCTACCATTCCAAAGAACTCAAGCATGGTTCTTCACCTCCGCTTTGTTTTTCTTTCCATTTCACAAAGCTTGTGGTCCCAAGAGCCTTTCTCTTTTTTCTTCCTGTTCTTGTTGAAGTCGCTCAAAATAGTTAGATACAATGGAAGGCTTTTCTTCCACAGCGTCTGCTGGTATTTTAGAATGCCGCTGGTTTCGTAGTTCTGCTGGCTTCGCATCTTCATATGGTTGGCCATCCTTCCAAACTTGGATGAGCGAAAGATCAAAGGGATTGTACCGTTTGAGGATTCTTTTGCCGCGCAAAGCGGAATCTACATCATACCGGACTTAAAAATTGTCCATGCAGGCGATGCTAACTTTTGCTGAAAAAATCTAAAAATTAAAAAGGCATTCGGGGAATAAGAGCATTCCCAAATGCCTTTTGTCTTCAATCTGAACCATCGCATCAAGCGATGGTTTTAAAATTTAGACAGTCATTTCTTGACGACTAACTTCAAGTGTACGTACGATGTACTCTCCGTCTTTAAGGATAACATTTAATTTACTGTGATCTTGTAAAATTGCAATATTGTCTAGTGGGTTCCCATCTATAACAAGGACATCTGCAAGCTTTCCAACCTCAATGGTGCCTATTTGATCCTCCATCTGCATGATTTGGCTACCATATTTGGTAGCGGATACAATCGCATCCATTGGCGTCATTCCTACCCGCTCAACAAAATGCTCTAAATCGCGTGCGTATCCACCATGCGGGCAATACTTGAATCCATAATCTCCGCCCGGTAATACACGGACACCAGCTTTATAAAGTCTGTTCATATTGCGTAGAGCAATTTCTAACCCTTCTGCATAGCCTGATGCATTAATCGCTTCTTGTCCGAAATAGACAGCCCCATGTTCCAATGTTGAGACAATAAAATTTAATGCTGGTACAACGAATAAGCGATCTTTGTTTTCTACTAGCATGTCGAATGCTTCGTCATCAATAAAATCAGCATGACCGATAATATCAACGCCTGCTTGAACACATATTTTTACGGATTTTGAGGATCTAGCATGTACGTAGATTCTTTTCCCACGTGCATGAGCTTCCTCAACAGCAGCTCTAACCTCTTTAGAGGTATAAAGTGTCATTTCACTTGTTGCGTGAGCAATTAAACTATCTCCACTGACATTCAGCTTAACGAGGTCTGCTCCTTCTTTAAATAAACTCCTTACTACTCTTCTAACCTCATCATCACCATCAGCAAAGAAAGATAATCCATGAACTCGAACATGGTTTGGATGTACATCCACAATACTCCCTGTTGCTGAAACTTCAGCGCCATTTGCAATCATACGAGGTCCTAATATTTGTCCACGATTAATCGCATCTCGTAAAGCAATGTCCACTCTTCCTCTGGAAGCAGCACTTACACAAGAGGTAAAACCGCTTTTTAGCATCGTTTCTGCATTTTTGATACATCCAATCATGGTTTCTTCAATGGGTTTAAAATCGATATCTTGAATATATATGGCATCTTGAAATGCAAAATGTGTATGTGCCTCGGTCATTCCCGGCATGATGGTCCTTCCATTTAATTCAATAATATCCACCTGATTAGGGGAATAAGAAGCCGGAACGGAAAGATTAGTCCCCACAGCAGTGATCTTTTTTCCCTCAATCAGTACATCAATTCCATGCTTCGCTTCATTACCTGTTCCGTCAATGAGTAAACCATTTCTCAATAATTTTGCTTTCATTTTGAAACCCCTTTCAATATTATATTAATGAATCCTTTATGTTCAACACTTGGTCCCTTTAAAGCCTTAGGAATAAGTTTTAGAACCTTTATAATATTATTCAGGTTCCGTATTTTCTGAATAATAAAAGTAAAACAAAATAACATTGATTAACTGGACCTAAAATCGATTTTACTCGGTAGCGTTAAGTGGTATTATTATGAATTGAAAAAGTCCTCTAGACCATGATCCTCTCGGACTGCTGGAACATGTTCATCCCACTCGCAATCAAACAGGTTATCACATTTAACATGATGTAATCGCATTTGAGATTCATTACTATAATAGGTATTTAGAATGCGATAACTATGATATTTGGGTAAGCACATTGGACAAAATCCCTTGGCGATGGCTTCTATTTGTTCAGCCGTATAATTGACTGTATTTTTTTCTAGCAAACTTTTATCTAACATTGAAGTTGCTCCTCCTTCCAAAGCATTTATTAATATGAGGGGGAATCCCCCTCATATTATGTGGATCAAGTCCCCTGACTTAGGAAATAACGTTTTTGAGAACCCCGATTTTTTTCTATTTCCACTTCCACTACATCACCTTCATTTATTCATATTCCTCGTGAACCTTAAGAGCGGATTCATTTTTCCACTTTTCTACAAGTACAAAAAAATTCGGCTTCTTATTTGATTCGAATAATTCATAACTAATATTGCCCTTCTCTTCTTGAGAATGTGCCACAACTACATCTGTCATCTTTTAAAATTCAACTCGTTTGTCTAGTGCGACATGTAAATAAACATGAATAATAACCACAATTATTCCTCCAACTATAAAATAATTTTTCCCCGCATTTTACTCATCCATTGATTGATTTTCAACATCCATGCACAAGCGAATATCCCTAAAGTTCTTCAGACACCAATTGGAATTGTTCAATAGCTGTTTGGTAAGATTGTCTTGCCGCCTCTTCCAAAGGTCTTTTCCGCTGGTCCTCAGAAA
>NZ_JBGBPR010000073.1:0-3996 GCF_041106275.1 Neobacillus sp. BF23-41 | reverse complement strand
AGTGCAAGCACGGTTCTGTGAGGGGGGTGGAGTACAATTTACCGCAAGGTAGAAAGGCTCCCTTCTACTCGACTAGTTGAATAAGCTGAAAAAGGACCTAAATGGTCCTTTTTAATTTGTAATATAATAAGTATTTCATTACATATTCTGGATACACTACCTGTTGAGGTGAAATAAATGAGCAGATTTAAAGTTGTGTTTGAGAATACAATCCAAAGTGGTGGGTTTTCATTGGAGCAGTATTTGATAACATTACATCAAGAAAAAGATATGTTGGATTCATTTGATGGTCATCCAGAATATGAATCAGATATGAAGCTGTTCGAAGGGGAAATTGAGAAGGTAAACAAGTTACTGGAGGGCTAATTGCTCTCCTTTTTTTATTTATAAAATCTTTATTTCATTTATCTTCTTTATCCCTAATGCTTCTTATAGAATTTATAAATTTAATAGTCAGGTTTAATCAAATTTGGTAAAATATTAATAAATAGTAAATAAGATGTACATAGACCAATCGGGGGAAAATGTCATGAAATTGAAAACCTTGAAAGAAAAGATAAAAGTCCATAAGAAAAAATCTGTAGCAATAGCAATCGTAGCTTTTACAATAATGGTCTTGGCGACAAGTGCAATTGCTCATAATATGCTAGTTGTTGCTGCTACTGGAAACATAGACAATCTCAAATGGAACTTGCATTTAAAACCTAATATGCCTGAAATCGAAATAGCGCAGATTATGCATGAAATGACGCATCAAAAAGTCGTATCTGAAGATGACCAAAAGTGGGGAGCAATTCCTATGTGCAACGATACTATCATGCAGGTCTACAATTATATATGGAAAAGCAACTATCCAAAAGAAGACAAAGATTATTATCTTGCAATTCTTGACAAGTGGAAGCAAGGAGACTTTAGCAATGTTGTATCTGACCATAACGAGATTTGGACTGAGGAAGGTGGAACTGTAGGATACGCAGTTGGAAGAGCAACACCTCAGCAAGAAGCTCAATTCGTATTGGTTCACTTCGGACTTCATTGGCCTACATTTCATACACTCCCACTCTAACGAGTGGGTAATTTTTTGCATTTTTTATTATGAAATGAGAATTTTATTATCTTTTTCAATGTTTAGCGTAAAAGATTGTGAATAAATACACTTAAAGTAACTATGCAGGATAGTTGAAGAAGGATTGACTCCAAATAAATAATTTTAAGTATGGTGAATTATTAAACTAGCTGTATTTTCCTTTTTAATCAAAAAAGGTTTAATATCAGAATCTGATATTAAACCTTTTAATTTGACATTATATACAGTTTTTAATGTAGCTCTCTGAATTTCGCTGGTGTCATACCCACCTTTTTCTTAAAAACCATTCCAAAATAACTAACGTCTTCATATCCGCACAATTTACTAATATTCTTTATTTTCTCTTTTCTATCTTGAATTAGTAAAGTTCTTGCCTTCGCAAGCCGAACATCCGTAATATATTCAAATATTGAAAAACCATTAACTTTTTTAAATAACTGGCAAAGGTACTCTTTTGACAAATGGACCTTCTCTGCTAATTCTGATAATACAATTGGTTCCATATAATATTGATTTATATAGTCCATAACTAAATGAACTTTATTACTTTGATTTTGGATAGACTTTTCATTTTGAATGGTTGTAGATTTTAAAAATTCCAGCAAGAAATCATAAAGTATTCTTGAATAATCATACATTTCCATTGGATTATCCTGGGTATAGATAAAAATTAATTCTTTTATATATTTTTCTACTTTATCATTGTTAAGTTTATAAATACCTGATTGTTCAATTCCGATCCTATCAAAAAAATCTTTTGTCCCATACCCAGAAAAAAGTAAGAAATGAACTATCCAATCATTACTAAGTCCGTAGTATCTATGACCGACACCAGGAAAGAACAAAATTCCATTGCCTTCTTCTACGACATACTGTTTTTCGTTTATTTCAAGTACACCTTTTCCTTTTACAGTATGAATCCATTGGAAAAATGGTAAACCGGAAGGTCTGTTAATATATTCCTGCCTATGATTTAAACCTACAGCGGAAAGCACAAAGGGAAGTTGTACAGTTTGTTCAGTATATTTTGTAAAGAAAACCTTTTTCAACATTCAACAAAACTCCAATATATCTTAATATTTTCATATGTTTTTTATTATATTTAGATTTATTCTGCTTATTTTATCCCTTATCATATTAATATAATCTCATTATGAAAGGGGCTTCATTTTATGTCAACTATACCTCACATAAAAAATTACAATAATATACCAACATTATATGTCCATGACGAGCCATTCATTGCGTTAGCAGGGGAAATCCATAACTCCAGCGCTTCAAATCTGGAATATATGAAGAAAGAAGTATGGTCAAAAATAAAAACACTAAATATTAATTCAGTTATTGTTCCTGTTTATTGGGAATTAATCGAGCCCGAAGAAAATCAGTTTGACTTTTCTCTAGTCGAAGGGCTCATTAATCAGGCGCGTGAAAATAATAAGCATCTTATTTTCCTCTGGTTTGGCTTATGGAAAAATGCAGAATCATTTTATGTACCACATTGGATGAAAAGAGATACAAAAACTTATTTTCGTGCCTGTAAAGCCACCGGTGAAGCTTTAAATACGATTTCACCCTTATGTGAAGCCGCAATAGAAAAAGATGCCCACGCATTTTATCATTTGATGAATTTTATCAAATCAGTAGATTCTGAAGAAAACACCGTTATTGTCATACAGGTTGAAAACGAGATCGGACTCTTAGGAACAGATCGAGATTATTCTCAAGTAGCAAATGAAGCTTTTTTAAATGAAATACCTGAATCTGTGGCTAAAGAATTCAGTGTTTCTGGAACTTGGGAAGAATCATTTGGCTTCGATGCAGGCGAATACTTTATGGCATATTATTTTTCATCTGCAGTTGAAAGAATTACTCAGCGTGGACAAAACGCATATCCGCTTCCTTGTTACGCCAATGCGTGGTTAGAACAATTTCCTTGGAATGCCGGAAGCTATCCAAGTGGCGGTCCAGTCATGAAAATGCATAAAATGTGGAAGTTAATGGCACCATCACTTTTTTGTTTTGCACCAGATATTTATGTTCCATATGTACCTAATGTAATGGACGAATATAGTCAGAATGGAAACCCCTTATTTATTCCAGAGGTCCGAGGTGATGCGGTATCAGCTACATATGCTCTATATGCCGTTGGCGGATGTAACGCTATTTGCTATTCACCTTTTGGTATCGAGGATCTTATGAAGAATCCAGAAAACATTGAAAAGCCACCACTTGAAGTCATGCTCGCATTAAATATCGACCCATCAGCATTTGATCTTGAAGGAAGTGCAGCGTATCTTGCCAAAAGCTATTCCATTATTGAAAATATCAAACCCCTTTACTTTGAATATAGAAATTCCAGTCATTTGCAGAGTTTTGTAAAGAGAAATGAACATGACTATGGTAAACTGCTGCATTTTGACAAATACGATATTCTTGTTTCATATTCTCCAAAATTACAATATAAGCCAACATCAGGAGGTATAATTCTTGAGACTTCAGAAAGTGAATTCATTGTTATTGGAACGATGATAAACATTAAATTTTTAGCAAAACCCGGAAGGAATAAAAAAGTTGAATTTCTTAGACTAGAAGAAGGAGAATTTCAAAATGGAAAATGGAAAGCTGGACGTGTATTAAACGGGGATGAAAAAATGATGTTGAAATTGAAAGATATGCCATCAGCTTATAAAATTCATTTATATGAGTATTAAGAATAACATTGAGACCTATTGAAAGAATTCAACCAGCTATTGAAATATAAATGAAACCGTTAGGATTATATTTTTAACGGTTTTTTCTGTTATAAAAGATTGTGAAGAAATGTACTTACACTAACGGGTGCTTGTGCGGCCGAGCCTAGGTCGTATCATATAGCGGGTGGGATTCCCGTCGAGTAAGAACTAGCC
>NZ_JBGBPR010000072.1:0-4356 GCF_041106275.1 Neobacillus sp. BF23-41 | reverse complement strand
TCCATCTTTAGAAGAATTACTGCACAGTATTAGTCAAATACGACATAAAAACATCTATATTTCCATCCTGTTCTTCAACTAACCTGCCCCGTTAGCTTAAGTACAATGATTCACAATATCACCTAAATTGCTCATGTATCTTTATAATTATATGGTGCATCTTGTGTTCACTCGCCTTTGAGACCGTAATAGTGGACAAACTTTCACTCAATCAATTTTACCTATAAATTCATTTTTTTAGTAAAACTAAATGTACCGTTAGCGTAAAATGCAAAAGAGCTGCCTCAGCAACCCATTCTACACTAACGCACCCGTTCGTAATATAAGGTTATCCAAAAATATGAATAACTGCTTATGTGATTTACAACTTTTATAAATCTTAGCATAAAAAGAGAAAAGCTCTCTTCATCTAAACTCCCGTTAGTCCAATAAGAAAAGCCACCATTATGGCAGCAGGATCTTTGCTCTTACACTATATTGACCTGAAATTGGTTGCTATTCAGATTCCTACATATATCGTTTTCGTTCTTGCCTATCTTCAACAGCTGCTGCGATGAAACCAATAGCATAATAACCCACCCATGCAGCAACGAGCACAATCAACCACTGTATGTATGGTGAATCAAATACAGAACCTCTCCATCCCATGAATCCAATGACTGCTTCGGATATGACGGGGAAGAAGAAAGCGACTCCTCCCATAAATATTCCGAAAATTTTGTAGGCAATCCAAACAGTCCACAAATGCATAATCCCACTTAAAATCCAAAGTAACACAACATAAATACCAAGAATTCCTCCTAGCAATCTGGACATATGCCCAACTCCCTTTGTTTATCTTTCCGACCTTCTAATTGAAACTCAAAAAGTTTATGACAGTATAACTGAAGCAGAGGAGCTCACAGGAGCAACCAATATATCTTTAGTTATATTAGGGGAAAGAGAAACAAGTGGAAAATTACATTGGGACTACTACTATGAGGATAGAGAATATAAGCTTGAAGATTACATAAAAGAGTACGTTAATCCTTCTCAAAGAGAAGTTATATGTTTAACAACAGGTGTTATTTATAAAAGTATTAAAGAAGCCCAAACTATCCTTAATATAAATAATGTATCTATGGCGTGTAGAGGAATAACTAGTCAAGCAGGTGGAATGGAATGGGCATATTGGGTAGAAGGGAAACCATATAGACCAAAAGAATTTGAAAGCAAAAAGCCCCCTAAAAAAGAAAAAAAAATTATTGAGAAGAAACCTCAAAAAAAAGTTATTTGTATTGATACCCAAGAGATATTTGATAGCATGAAAGATGCGGCAAAAAAATATAATGTTTCAATAAATTCAATCCATAGATGTTGTATGGGAAATTCTAAGACATGTAAGAATATGCAATGGTCTTTTTGGGAAGAAGGGAAGGCTTATAACAATACCGAAATAGTTTATAAGGATCCTGGAAAAGCTAAAAAACAGGTTCTATGTGTAGAATTAGATAAAATATATAATAGTATATCTGAAGCTGATAAAGAACTAGGAATTAGTTTTAAAAATATTTCTGCATGTTGTAGAGGAAAACGTGCCAAAGCTGGAGGATATACATGGAGATTTTTATAAACAATGATATTTATGCTTTTATAAACACAACAAACAGACCTCTTCTGTTTGGAAGAGGTCTACAGCCCAAGTTAATGCTTAAATTTAAATACCTTTTTATCCTCATCATAGTATTTATTGAATTCTTCATGTAATGACTCTATTTTTAAATAATCAATCAACTTAGTAAAAAATAACATAATAATCCCGTCTGTATGACTTTTTAAGGAATCAACCAAAGGTTCATTTTCCTTTATATTATTAAAGACGAATCTGTCTTCCATCTGTGTACCATATATAACAGATGTAGCTGGATTAAAATGTACGTAACTACTAAACGCATTATAAACCCTTGTATATAAGTATTCGTTATGGGTTTTCTTAACTAATCTCTTAATTCGAGATAAATATAGGGGTGGATTGGGTTCTACCTTTATTTCATTATAATGCTTGCGAACAAATTCTTCCTCTTCAGGTAGTAGGTTTGTTCCAAGATCATTGTAATTTTTGGCTACTGTATAGGATTGTAACTCTGCAAGTTTGTTATAACCAAGTGGAATTAAGGACTTGTTAGTTTCTTCAATAATATAGCAAAAATGAAAATAACCCTCAGCAAGTATTCTTATTAAAGGGATTGATTCAATATAGCTATTCTCCCATTCCCCTTTAAATAAATGATTAATAGCTAAGTAATTTCTTTTAATCTTTATGAAAACATGGTAAAAATATTTACTTATTACGGGGTCAAGATTTTTAAATTCCTCACTACCTTCAATTTGGTCAAATATTTCTAAAGCCCAAGGAAAAAATTCAGTGTCATTCATTCTCTTTCCACCTTCCACTATCCATTGGTGATTATATTTTCATTCCCCTTTAATATTACCTTATACTTAAAAACCTCTTTTTTCTTAATTGAAAGAGGTTTATTAATCACACATAATTCGTAACAATGAAAGAAACAAGGTCCTGGGACTTCTCAAGGGTTTTTTTGAAGAATTTCTCTAAAACAAGCTCTTTAAAAAGGTAAATTATCATTAAAAACATTATGTAATTCATGTCTTTCTAACCTTTTTACTAACTCTGTTATATCTTCCCCACCAGCAAAAACTTGCTCTAATTCAACCCGGTAGGATAATTCTTTTTTTATTTCTTTCCAAAAATCAAGCGCAACTTGTTCCGGTTTTCTTCCTCTTGTTGGAAAGGATGCTCTTTGCATTAATTTACTAGCTGCTTCATAGTGAATCTCGATGGTAACATTCATTGTTAAAGACCTCCATACAGTGAAATAACTTATTGACCAACATAATAATTTGATACGGATGGTTCTCCCCATACAGCTCCTTGCCTGACCATCAGCGTTTTTATCTGTGTGATCCGTCCAAATTGATCTTGAGTGATCCATTTATAGTGTTCAACCTGTCTTTCTTTTCTATAAGAATAATAATTTACATCTCGTTCAATCGTTGTAGGAGGTCCCCAACCTGAATAATCAATATCACTTGCAGCCATTCCATCATAAGGTTCCGTATCTCTTAATTTTTCTCTTCTTTCTGCAAGGTATTTAGCTGCCAATTCGTCTGCTTTTTTGGAAGCCGTTTCAGCCTGCTCCTTATATTCTGGCACCTCCGCCAAAACATCCAATAAAACTCCAGCATCATATAAATCTCCGTCATTTAAAAGCTTCATGCTTTTTTTCATCATCATTTTGTAGGTTTGCTGAATCCTCTTGTCAGAATCCTTAAATCCTTTAATCTCTTCAAATCTATCAATAGCCGTTAGATAATCCTTTTCCTTTAAATACATTTCGCCATAGCTGTATATTCTTTGTTTTTCTAGATAAGTAGCATCAATAAATTTATAAAAAATCCAACCAACAACAACAAAAATTAGCATATATAAAATTTTTTTGTTTTTCATTAATTTCTCAATTCTTTACTACCTTATAGTTTTGAGTGATAAATTTCCAATACTGAATTTTTGTAGCAATAACGGACATTAACACTGTTGCCGAAAGTACATCCAAGTTAAAACCTATCTTGTTTGAAAGTATTCTACAGACTTCTTCCAACGGGTTTTCATTATTTCTTATAGACTTTTGCATATACGGCATGTATTCCATCGATATAGCTTCGATCACATAATCTTTCCATTCATCATAAGCCATTAAAACTAGTACATTTTCATATACTTCAGTTGCAATATCCGGAGATAAATTCCTAGCAACTTGTAATTCCATAGAGGCTATAGCTAACGCAATTTCGAAAGGTATATATTCCAATTCTTGTTCGGTCAAATTATCGTTGAGATAAGGTTTTAGTAACTTATAATCTTCGTCCCATTCAGTCTTGCATGCTTCTAAAATCGTACTGACAAGTGCAGCACTTGCTTCTCTTACTGTTAATTTCTTTTTAAAAAGATTTTTTAGCATTATCTTCCACACCCCATCATTTAAATCTCTCTTATTCATAAGTTCTGTTTTAGATATATAGTCCAATTATACCATTTTAATCCATCTGAAAATTATTGTTTATTAACAATTTTTGTACTTTAATTGCTTTCATGTTATGAAAGGGGAAAATAGGTTAAAATATATCATTTCGGTTGATCGTCTATCAAGTAAAAAAAGACAAGGATTTCTATTTCAACAATTTTGCCGGTCACTAGGCAGAAAAGAACCACACCTGCCACTGAACTATAACCCGAATAATGGACACTTTATAAAAAGTCCCTTATTCGGGTTTTTCTGTGTCCATTTCACAAAAACC
>NZ_JBGBPR010000071.1:0-4452 GCF_041106275.1 Neobacillus sp. BF23-41 | reverse complement strand
ATCTGGCATCCCCAATCCTACACATGCCGTTTTAACATCATTAAGCCCAACTATTCTGTCCAACTGTTCTCCATCCAATTCCCATTCCGCTTGCACTTCAAGTCCTAAATCAAGAAAAAACGCTTTAGCCTCTGAAAGATCATTTACGTTAATACTCACATGATCTATTCTATTGATCTTCATCTCATACCTCCTATGTTCCTTTTATGTAATTCTAATTCGCTTAAAACAGAAAATATCCTTCTTCAACAAACCTGCTTACATTAGCTTAAGAAGAAAAAGTCACTAAAAGTGGCACCCGATCTTCAACTCATGCACCCGTTAGCTAAATACCTATTCAAATTTATTTCATTTAATCTCTTATATTGTGCCCTTATTTTAATGTCATGCCCCATTCTCTTTCCCAACTACGTAATAAAACATACCGCTGTATTCCCTTTGTTTTTAAAAGAGCGTTGCGTGCATGAATAAATGCATCTTCTTTCCGATTCTCTTTAACCAAAAGTTCTGTTGTTAATGCTTCCCGCATCCACATTTTCGGATTTTGTTTAATATATGACCGAGCACCTTCAAAATCATTAATCAAAATCGAACGGGCTGCTTGGTAATAGAGAGTAAACGCTGACTTTCTCATACCGTTTAACAACTTTTCCATTTCTTCCGTTCGTTGGTGAAAATAGGCATGAATTAATTGGTGCTGTTTTTTTATACTAGGCAGGTGAAAACCTTGATTGATTTTTCTAATGGACTCGTCTACATCTTTTTCAATTCCATTAGCAAGCCCATAATAAAATGTGTAAAAAGGTTTCTTTTTATTTTTTAAAAGAATTTGTTCTATTTTTTCCACATCACCTATTCCCCAATATAATCGGAATATCGGAAATACAAGGAAGTATGCAACAATGATAATGACGAAAAAGGAAACAAGAGGTTCAGGAAAGTCTAAAAAACCCCCTATAAAGGAAATTACGAATCCAAAAATCGTCGCATATACAAATGATAACCAATTCATTTTTTTCTCCTTTTATTTTGTCTTTTCTAACTATACTACCCCGTTAGCTCAATAATAAAAATACTGCTTTTCATAGGAGTTGAACAAGGTAGTAACCTCATTCTCTTATTCTTATCTGTCTAATTAGTTCTTTAAATGGTGTAGCATACGAGTCTTGATAATTTTTCATATGTTGTGTTAAAACAGACCAATTACTTTCAAGATATGGATGTATCTGAGTGGTGTCAGCAATACTATACAGTTCAATTAAGAAGTAAATAGTTTCCCATATTAATAAATCATCGTCTAATTTCAACAATACATCTATAACATTTGGAATGTAGTTATAAGCATCTTCAGAAGACATTCCTTTGGTTATTGCTTCGAAAGAATTACTAAAATACCACTCGTCCTTATCTAATTTAGCTTCCCATTCGTCATATATATCCAATAGCCTTTTATCCGTTTTAATCACGCCCAAAGTGCAATTTAGTTACACATATATTATCATTTCTTGTTCAACTATTCTGCTTCGTTAGTCGAATAAGAAAAAGGATCGCCGCTGAGATCCTTCTTGAATTCAAGCATCTATTTTAAAAGGCTATATTTATAAGGTGCAAATTTCCTGTTGCATCTAATATCTGTATTACAAATAATCCCTCTTAGCCAAAGGTTAAGAGGGAAATGTAAAAATAGAGGTAACTATATGATACTGGCGATTAATTGGAGCTAATTAAGTCTGCTATTAAAATATATCGCTGCGGTGCGTCACCAATGTATGAAAATGGATAACACGTCGTAACCGTCAGAGTAGCCCTCGGTTTAGGGACAATCACGGTCCGGTCATCAGCATCAACAATCCGTGTTCTTCTTACTTTATAAGTAAACTTGCCCGCAGATGTCCTCACAATTAATAAATCACCTTTTCCGACTTCTCCCAGCTTCCTAAACACTGTATCCCTGTGTCCTGAGAGAACAGAATTATCCTTTTCACCAGGCAGCACGCTACCTGCAAAGTGACCGACTCCTTTAATCAGTTCATCTTCATTTGCCCCATGAAAAATCGGCAAGCTCTTAGAAAGCTTCGGAATGACCAGTTCTCCAATCCGATCCCCTATTTTGTAACGAACTGGATATAGAGACTTCGAACCAATTTTTTCTTTTACTACTTTGGGTGCCATTTTTTCTTGTTTATTTTGAACCTCATTTGTTTGTTGAAAAAAGGGCTTGATGTTTAATCCCACAATCCATAATCCTGCAAGGACTAGCAAGATGCTAATCCACTTTCGAGCCGGGATTTTACTTTTCATTAGGCTTGCTCTTTCCTCTTGCGATAAAAAATGACACCTACAAGAATCAATAATGAACCAGCCAGTACTCCCTCCATATAATTGCCTGCTGTATTTGGAAGTTTGCCACCTTTAATAGTACGTGGCTGCTTTTCCTTTGTCCTTTTTACAGCAGTTTCAATTCTTTTTACAGTCTTTTCAACCTTTTTAATATCATTAACCGTTTCGTCAATTAATTCAGAATTAAGCATGTCTGCAGGAAATAAAGCATCTAGGAGGAGCTTACCCTTTTTATTATAAAGCTCGATTAACAAGCCATAACCTTGAGCGTCTTTCATCTTGACAAGCTCATTCATGGTAACTGGTTTCTTTTCACTGCCCTTTACCAGATAAAAACGCGGCTCTAATTCAACTATGTTAAAAATTTCTTCGGCAATGCTGATCAACTCGGAAGCCTGTCCAGCTGTAAGCTCGCTTGTATTTTCTAAATCAATAAATGGTTCAAGGCGTTTTTCAATGGATGCCATTTTTTCATTAACCGTTGCTTCATCTAGATTAAGGCTTTCAAAATGGGATATCATAGCCATGATTTCATCTTCTGTAATGCCTATTTCGGAAACAATATTCTCTATATCATTTCCGCTCATATACAAGGCTACTGCCATATCCAGATCTTCAATAGTTTTATAGTTGTCCAGTGAATCCTCATTTTTTGCCAATAAATCCTTCAATTCCTGTATGGTCATACCATAATCTTCAAGAAGATCATTGAGGTTTTCATCTGTAATCGGAGTCCCGCTTTCTTCTGTATAATAAGAAACAGTATAATCAAGGGCATTAATATATCGAAAGACATCCCCGATTTTTTCACCTTCTTCCATTTCCCCGTTTTCAATAAGGAAAGCAACAAGGTCTTCTTCATTTTCGAACTCGTAATCTTTTATTAATGTCTGTAGGTTTTCTTCAGTAATAGGTTCCCCAAGTGTTTCTTTTAGTTCATCAATAGTAGTAAAATCTTTCAAACTCATATCATAGAAATATTCTAGATAGGAGTCTAGTTCTTCTTCTGTCCAATCATTTTCATTTAAAAATGAGGTTAGCTCATCTGGTGCCACTGCATTGCCAACAGCTGGAAAACATCCAAACAGAAGGACGACTGCCAATAAAATCTTTTGAAATTTCTTCACTTTTTTATTTCCCCCTTAATTTAAAAAAACAGAAAAAAATTGTTCCAACTATTTATTTTAGAGGAAAAGTGAGGGGAAAAATAGAGTTTTATTTATGGAAATATCAAATAATAATTAATAAACTTGGGATTTTTTTCATTCTTCACCCCTAAAAGTTATTGATTATTACAATTATATTACAATAAAATTCCTTCTTTCACTAACCTGATCCTTTAGTTTAATAAGAAAAAGCCGCTTGGTTTGGCAGATGTTCTTCAACTCTTGCACCCGTTTGCTTAACAACAAAACAATTAACTTTTCTTTTTCATTGCATACTCAACCAAAACAATTCCAATAGAAATTGAACTTGTCGTAAGTATTGTTGATACTATATCGTGAAAATTCAAATCATCTGGAATAAAAATTGCTTTTAGAACCAGATTACTTCCTGTAAAAACTACAAAGTAAAGTAAAAACTTTATGATTGCCCGTTTTAAATTCATAAGACCACCTCATATTTCAACATTTCCCTATTTGCTTTTAATTAACCTTTCTTTAACTAACCTGCACCTTTAGTTGAATAACAAAAAAGCTAGCAATATTAGCCAGCTCTTCTTGTATTACAATCCACTTGTTGAAAGAAACGCCTATTCTTCCATAAAAACTCGTGCGTAGTATTCCGTTTCTTCATCTAATTTGTTGTCTTTTCTCAATTCCTCAATAGTTTCTTTTCGGTCATCTTCAATCACTTGAAAACTTCCTGAAACATTTGGTGTTTTCCCTTTGCTTTTATCCATACTTTCACTCCTACATTACATCTTATTTATATTAGGGTATTCATTTCCCTTTTCATTTTGTGTTTAATTTATAACTTTATTCAAATGCTCATTATGGTTTCTTCTTAAGCTAACCTGCTTCGTTAGTGCAGTAAAAAGCCTTACTCCTTATTGAAGTAGTCGAGTAGAAGGGAGCCTTTCTACCTTGCGGTAAATTGTACTCCACCCCC
>NZ_JBGBPR010000070.1:0-4516 GCF_041106275.1 Neobacillus sp. BF23-41 | reverse complement strand
ATACAAGCCCAAATTGCGAATGAAAATTTCCAAGCAGCGAATCAAATATTACAGTTACTAAATGAATTCACTAAAATAGAATTCAATTCAAATGCGGAGCAAATTATGGAATTTTCAAAATCACTAGTTGTAAATATAAAGGAAAATTTCGGGAGAAAATATTAAAGAGCAACAAATTATTAAATTCAAAAAGCAAAAAGTTATTGATCGATCGCTGTCAAGTTTTGTCATCAAAACAGAGGATCAGGTCATAATAATAAAAAAGGAGAAATGAAGACTATGAGTAAAGTATGGTTTATTACAGGAACTTCGTCAGGATTCGGACGGCAATTTGTGCAGCAGCTGCTTCAAGCAGGAGACAAAGTGGTCGCAACGGCACGCAAACTTGAATCTATTCAGGATTTTAAAGAACTGGCACCGGATCGAGTTCACCTAGCAGCTTTGGACGTGACAAATAAGGCGCAAATTCAATCCGCCGTTCAAGAAGCCGTTGACGTTTTCGGGAAAATCGATATTGTGGTGAATAATGCCGGATACGGACTGTTCGGAATGATGGAGGAGTATACGGATGAACAAATCCGGAAGCAGTTCGACGTCAACGTGTTCGGTGTACTAGATGTCATCCGAGCAACACTTCCCGTCTTTAAACGTCAAGGATCGGGCCATTACGTTAATTTTTCATCCTTCTTCGGAACTTGGTCCATGCCTCCGTACAGCATATACGCTGCATCCAAGTTTGCAGTTGAAGGCTTCTCCGAAGCGTTCGCGCAAGAGTTCGCAAGCTTTGGGATCAAGACGACGATCGTGGAGCCTTCCGTGTACGCAACAGAGTTTTTTGGCGGATCGATGCAGCATACCGAGAAGAAACAAGAATATGCTCCGCTATATGAAGCATACGAGAAAGGTATGTCGAACATCAAGACCGGCGACCCGGCAAAAGCAGTGCAACTGATTATTTCCGTTATAAAAAGCGACAATTCGCCGCTTCGTTTGGCAGTTGGATCTCAGGCTGCATATACGATCCGCGAAGCTTATACCAAACGGTTAGAAGAGGTCAACACATGGCTGGAGCGTTCGGTTGAAGCGGACTAAATGAATAACACGCTGAAACAGCGGCGGCAGTCTAAGACTTTCTTTTTAGAGACTTTAACCGACGCTGTTTCTTTATAATGGATCAGTCTAAAAACATTAATTTCATCAGACACCAGCTTATGTTTCGTCCAAAGCCCGAACGATCGGTAAGGAATTAATTATTGCAAAACAGCTTGAACTTACTTACTAGTAAGTAAAGTTCGAGAAGGGGCAGTCACCATTGAAAGCAGGACACCCAACTCAATCTGAAGTTGAGTTGGAAAACCATATTTTAAAACTAAAAACCGACATGTTGTCACTCATCGTATCCGGAGAATCTTTAGCCCGCATACTACATGTAATTGAAAAATACTGCTGCTATTTATTGGGTGTGGATGGGTTTTCAGTCATTCCTGGGGTTATCGTATAGTAAAAATAAAATTTAAGGATGATTAAAATGTCAAACTTACAATTCGCTGAATTATGCGTAAAACGTGCCGGTCTCACAAGAAACCTACCAAAAGGAAAAGAAGAACTTCAATGGGTTTCCAATACTGCTACTTTAATTTATGGAGAAAAAGACGCAGTTTTAGTGGATACTTTTACTACAATTGGACAAAACCAAAAATTGATTGATTGGATAAAGTCTTTTGATCGTAACTTAAAATACATCTATATCACGCATGGTCACGGCGATCATTTCTTTGGGATCAAACAAATAAAAGAGGCATTTCCCAATGTTAAAGTACTAGCAACAAAAGGATCTGTTGAAGTGAGTTATAAACAAGGAAGTCCAAAACATATTGAAAGTTTTTGGGGTAAATTATTCCCTAATCAAATTCCTCAACCCCAAGTTTTTCCCGATGTGATCGATTCAAATTCTTTTGAACTTGAAGAACATGGGTTGGAAATCATTGAAGCTGGATTTACGGATACAGCAAATACAACGTCATTATGGATTCCAGATATTGAATTACTGGTGGCAGGTGATGTTGTTTACAACGGAATCCATCAGCATCTAGCTGAAACAACTGAGAGTTCTCGACTTGAATGGATCCTTGCGATCGATGGCTTGAAAGAATTAAATTCTAAATTTGTTATTGCGGGTCATAAAGTCCCTGAAAATGATAATAACCCAAAAATTTTGGATGAAACTAAACAATATCTGTTAGACTTTATTCGTTTGGATAAAGAAACAGACAACGTTTTAGATTTATACAATGCAATGCTTGATCTTTATCCAAATCGAGTAAACCCTGGAGCGCTTTGGGGTTCAGCAAATGCTGTCAAAGTTTAATTAAAAGGGATCTTCGTTAGTTTTAAAATGCACATTAGCTGTACAATGGCGGTCATAAAAAGAGCCTTTATTTTAAATAAAGCTTACAAAGCTCTCAATCACTCCTATTCAATAGTTTGAAAGTATTAGTTTACAAAATAAAGGGTTCTAGGATAAAACAAAGAGGACTGGGAAACCGCATTCGCGAATAAGTCTCAAACCGCATTTGCCGAGGCATTCGCTTGAGGTGTAATGTTCGAAGCCACAGTATTGAACGCCCCTATCACTGGGCGGGAAAACGTTCAGAAGGTGTTGGGAGAAGCCAGCACAATCTATGAAAGCTTGACGTTTACGAGAAGTACGACCGCCGGCCTTCAGGAGTATAAAGAATGGGAAGCACAGACATTTGACAGCGTACATCTCAAGGGTGTCACTGTGCTTACGCGCAACGAAAATAAAGCAATCGCGCATATTGCGATACATCACCGCCCTCTGGGAGGCGCATTGAAGTTTTCCGCAGTGTTAAGAGATCGCCTTTCCGGCGAGATTGACTCATCTTACTTTTATTCCGAGAAAGTTGAATAAGGGCATCACGGAGTGGTAAACCGGGTTACGGCGGACGACAAACTGCTCGATGAGGCGATGAGCTTTCAGTTTAAAGGAAAGTAAAGTTCGAAGCTGTTATTTATTTTTCAAAGGAGATGACTGTGGGCGAGCAGTCCACAGTTCCTTTTAATCATAGAAGGAGCTAATCTGTTATGAATAAACAATCGGGTTTTAAAAGAAATAATGTGGAAATAAATGCTGAAGGAACCATGCTCAGAGGCTGGATTTATTTGCCGCAACGCGAAGATAATAAGCCGATACCGGTCATTGTGATGGCGCATGGATATGCGGGACTGAAGGAGATGTTTTTGGAGCCTTACGCTGAGAAATTCGCCGCCAACGGATTTGCAGTATTGTTGTTTGATCATCGGAATTTTGGAGACAGCGATGGAACCCCAAGGCACGAAATCGATCCTTGGCAGCAAGTGGAGGACTACCGGCATGTCATAACATACGCCGGCTCACTACCGGAAGTCGACAGCAATGCAATCGGAGTATGGGGCACAAGCTACAGCGGGGGCCATGTTTTGGTTGTCGGCGCGACCGATAAACGAGTAAAGTGCGTCGTGTCCCAAGTACCGACGATCAGCGGCTCGAAAATTGCTCTAAGAAGAGTGAACGGAGAGGCGCTCACAGAGTTGTTGTCCTCGTTTGCCGAAGATAGACTAAACAGGCAACGCGGCGAAAGTCCCGTTTATTATTCGGTCGTTACGGGCGGAGAATTTGAAAATAGCGTCTATAAATCGAAGGATGCGGTTGAATTCTATACGAAAGGCTCAGAGAAATTCATTAACAAAGTTACGTTGCGTTCAATTGAATTATCAAGAGGTTATGAGCCAGGAGCTTTTATTGCCAATATTAGTCCTACGCCGCTGTTAATGTTGGTTGCAAAAAACGATTTTATAACTCCTACCGATTTGGCACTTGCTGCATACGAGCAAGCACTGGAGCCCAAAAAACTGGTGCTGATACCGGGAGGACATTTTGACCCGTACACGCAATATTTCGACCAATCGAGTAGCGCAGCCGTGGAATGGTTCAAGACACATTTGCTCGATTGGCAGTAATTTTCAATGAAACTATTTTTCCATTTTATCGCGCTAATTCGCTCGTACAGATTTAATCGTTATTATTCTAAAGTTACATCACAATAATCACCGTCATGGGTTTTATTATAAAAATAAGATTTTATAAAAAGGGGAGTGACAACATGTATGAACGGTTTTTGGTTCCAGTTGACGGTTCCGAACATTCCAAACATGCACTGAAATCGGCTAAATGGTTGGCGCAAAACATGGGGATAAATGCCCGTATAACGCTTCTTCATATCATTCCTAGTAACAATATCAATACAGTTGCTTACGGAGTGGATATTGAACAATTGCAAGTAGAGGAAGTTAGGAGGATTTTAGAAGAATCCGCACAAGTCCTTTCGGGGTCATCAATACAATATGATAGCGAATACCATATTGGAGATCCTGCAGAGATGATATGCAAGAAGGCAAAAGAGGGAGATTACGACCTGATCGTAATGGGCAGCAGGGGACTTAGCCTCTTTTCAGA
>NZ_JBGBPR010000069.1:0-4557 GCF_041106275.1 Neobacillus sp. BF23-41 | reverse complement strand
ATTTTTAACAATAGATCATGAATTGTCGCTCTCTTCTTTTTTTAAAAATGAATGAGCTGCGTCTTCTTTAGTATTGTTTTTTTCCATTTTTGTAGAAGTGAATTTTCATAGTAGCTTAATAACAAAATTATTATTTTATTTTTTTATCATATTAAAATTAGTCAATTTAACACCTTTACGTTCTACAGTTTGTGAACAAACAATTTTGTAGCCTCGGTGTTCAAAAAATGGCTTAGCTGTAATACTTGCTTCCGTATCAATTTCTAAAATATTTAATTTCTTTGCCTCAGATTCAAGCATATCAACTAAAGCTGTGGCTATACCTTGTCCTTGATAATCTTTATGAACATACAGTCTATCTAAGTGCCCATTATGCGTTAAATCGCTAAAACCAACAACTTTGTCATTAACTTTAGCAACAAATGTTATATTTTGACCCAATGATTCCTTCCAAGATTTCATTTTAGATTCTTTTTCATCTCTTGGTGCCCAAGCATCTAATTCTGCTTGGGAATAATCTTTTGAATTTACGGAATGAACTGTTTCATAAAACAAAGAAACAATCTCTTCTGTATCAGTTTCCTTAAACTTTATAATCTTCACTTTCTGTTATGCCTCCCCTTATTAAGATAAGCATATTCTAATATATTTAAAATTTTACCACCAATTTCTTCTTCCACAAAACTGCCCTTTAACTTAATAAGAACTGCCGTTTCAATTTCGTAAAACAGGTCAATAATTCCTAAAAAAAGAATTTCTTGAAAAGAGATGAACTTGTTATTATCTCAAGCATGGGAAACGTATGAATCTGATAAACGTATTGAAGGCTTTTCGCGGCAAACATTAAAAGCATATAAACTACAGTCCTGTTTACTTATACCTTTTTTAATGATGTTAAACTTGATACGATCAATACAGATCAATTAAAAGCTTATTTAGCAAAATCGAGTGAAAGCCTTAAGCCTGCAAGTTTGGCTCATCGAATTCGTTTTATTAAATCATTATTTCGATGGTTTCATGAAGAAGGGTATATTCCCATAAACCCAGCAGCTAAAATAAAATAACCTAAAACCGGTAAAAGAATCCCTAAATTTCAAACTGAAATGGAAATTGAGCATTTACGGGAAGCCTGCTGCACCCCAATGGAAAAGGCTCTGTTTGAATTCATGTTCTCCACTGGATGCCGAATAGGAGAAATTGTTTCCTTAGATAGAGGCAGAATTAATTGGTCGAACCGATCCGAACACAGGTTAAATAACATATGTATTAGCAACATAAATAACGATATAATTAGCACACAAAAAAGGTTGGGGTCAAAATTAAACCCCAACCTTTTTTATTTTAATGTGTGGTTTTCGGAAATAAAAATAATAATCATCCAAGTTTATCGCTAACTTTTTTCTTTACTGCCATCCAAATTTCACTATATACATTTCCCGATGTACCATTGTACTTTGTAAAAGAAATTCCAGGTAGTTCTACTAGTTCATAATCTGAAGAAGGCAACCATTCAGAATAAATTTTTGCGGTAGTTTCTTGAAGTGTAGCAGGAAATGGTCCTTGATTAGGGAAAATTGCCCATAAACTTTCTTCAATAGTAATTTGCTCTAAATTATCGAATGGATTTTCTTTTGTAGTTGCAAAACCAATCATATGAGTTAAACATCCTTTTTCTTCCAGGTAGCCATCGTCAAAATCAAAAGAAACATTCAAGACTTGATGAGGATATAAATCAGCTAATTGATGCATTTCATTTCTTTGTTGTTCGCTAATGGACTGGGCTAGTTCTAAGATAGCTTTATTTTCACCTTCGAATTGAATTGGCACTCTTTTCGATACACCTACTATATTAAATTTCTCTTTCTTCTCAATTTTGAATTCCATAGATTTTCCTCCTTTTATATCTATATAGAATGAAAATTTGGGAAATGATTTTTGAATTTTGTTTTTAGTTACTTCTGAAGGTAAAAAACCACTCCATTCACGAAAGGCTCTTGAAAATCCTTCTATTGATTGATAGCCATATTTATAGGCAATATCTGTCACTTTTGCTCCGTTAATTAATTCAACATTCGCAACCGATAATCTCCTATTTTTGATATACTCATTCAATGACATTCCAGCCATATACGAAAACATTCTTTTAAAATGATAATCAGACAGTCCTACAGTTTTCGATATATCTTTTCCAGAGATTTCTTCCGTTAAATGTGTCTCGATGTAATCCATTAAATTATTGAATTCTTGTAACATTCATTTCCCTCCTTTACAAATACATAATATCGTTAAAATTTATGATTCACTCGATATTTTTTATACGGAATTTATCGGAACGCGTCTTCCATAATTACTATAGTTACAATCCTGCTTCGTTAGTGCAATAAGAATAAAGGATAGCCGCAGCTATCCCTTTCTTAAACTCTTGCACCCGTTAGTTTAAGTTCAAAGTTTCACAAAAACTTAATAAATAAAGGTCCTTCAAGATAATTCTCATAGGACTTCTTAAGAACAAACTTTTTAAAAGAATTTTTTCACACTTTCCAACTAATTTTAAAAAGCATCCAAGGAATTTCGATAAACTACCCCTGGTTGACAATAGTTCGATGGTTGGAGGAAATAATTCTTCCTCACGACAACCTCATAGAATATTATTTGATCAGATAGAACTCTAAATGTTTTTTTATATAAGTTGGTAACAGCTTCATCACTTAGGTAAGTTTCTATCAATTCTTTTTCGCCATTAATTGCTTCCCCTCTTGCTTTTATAACAGCTTGTGTTATCTCAGCTGAGTGGTCGTAAATTGTCTTGTACATAGTATTCACCTCCACAACTATATGGATAAACA
Organism: Neobacillus sp. BF23-41; assembly: GCF_041106275.1. Taxonomy (NCBI): domain Bacteria; kingdom Bacillati; phylum Bacillota; class Bacilli; order Caryophanales; family Bacillaceae; genus Neobacillus; species Neobacillus sp. BF23-41. The sequence goes on along the minus strand of NZ_JBGBPR010000069.1, from coordinate 1,711 downwards.
AATCTACTCTTATTTACCTTTTTTTAGGGTAGTAGGAAAACCTGGGATATTTCACAACTGGCCATTTCTCCTTGCGTAGAGAATCGAGCAATTCTGATCCAACATTTAAGTTGCTTTGAACTAATTCTTTAGGAGTCAGTGCCATCCATTGGTTAAGCGACACATCTTCAAAGCGGTCGCTTTTGAACATCTCTAAAAACCATAATGTTTCTGTACCGGTGTTTTGAATATAGTGTCCAGTTGCAAAGGGTACATATCCGACATCACCAGCTCTATAATCAAATGTACGTGCTGCACCGTTTCCAGTAAATACAGTCATTCGCCCTTGTCCGGTAAGGTAATACTGCCACTCGTCGTTATTGGAATGCCAATGAAGTTCTCTCATTGCACCCGGTTCAATCTCAACGAGTGCTGCTGCGATTGTTTTTGAAATTGGAAAGTTCGAAGAATCCACAATTCTTACACTACCACCAGGCGTTTTGATTGGTGTTTGTTTCAACAGCTCGTGCTTAAAGGTTAAAGGGACTTCTCCGTAGGGTGACTGGACTTCTTGACTTTCCAGTGAACCTGGTACCTCCCCCTTATAGATATATACCTGTTCAGAAGGAATGGAGTTAAACGCACTCTCTGGTACTCCAAAATTTGCCGACAGAACATCTTTTGGAGTATGAGCAAACCAGTCGGAGATGGATAAGGTGGAAAGATCGGAAAAGTTTCCGTCATCGAAGACGAGCAGAAATTCGCAATGTTCCAACCCTTGAATCGAATGTGGGATACCTGGGGGGAAGTACCAAAGGTCACCAGGTCCCACGTCGGCAATAAAATTTCGTCCTTGTTGGTCAACCGAGGTTATACGTGCCCGTCCCAACAGCATATAAGACCATTCTGCCTGTTTATGCCAATGAAGTTCACGTACTCCGCCGGCCGTTAAGCTCATATTTACTCCAGCAAGAGTAGTCGCTATCGGAAGTTCCCTGGCGGTGATCTCCCGTGACCATCCCCCGTGATTTAATGTCATTGAAGTGTCTGAGAATGAGAATTTCAAGTTAGGAACTAATCCTGCATCTGTAATAGGTGGGACGAGCATATTCGGATTTTGAATATCTCGCATAATATTACGCGGGCCTGAGTCAATCCCTCCAGCTCCATCACTTCGGATAGGTTGAGACACGTTCCCACCCACTTGATTAACAGATCGTTTATCCATCATTACGCTCCTCGTTAATAGGATTATTAAGGGAAAATTCTTTTTCATAGTATATGACTTGGGCTTCAAATGGTTACTGTGCCTATTGATAAAAAATACAGGGACATCCCTTAATGAAGAAATGCTCCCTTAGTTTAAAATTAATATTAGAAACCACTTCTAAAATTTTTGTTGTTCAACTAACCTGCTTCGTTAGTTGAACAACAAAAAGGGTTGCCAAAGCAACCCCATCTTCAACTATAGCACCCGTTAGCTTAAGAAGGTTTTAACACTTACACACCATCAAATGATTGCCATCAGGGTCTTTAAAATTAAACCATTGGTTATGCTCTATTCCTGTTGTTATTTCTACATTCTTTTCCCTCATAAACTCGTAAGTATTTTCTATATTATTAGTATTGAAATGAAATAGTGGGACTTTGAATATATTTTCAACTGAAAAAATTTTGCTATCTAATACAATCCCTGTTCCATTCATAGGTACTATAAACAAATGACCAAATA
>NZ_JBGBPR010000068.1:0-4602 GCF_041106275.1 Neobacillus sp. BF23-41 | reverse complement strand
CCCAATCTGGAGCCAGTTAAGGATCTGCTGCTAGTCTCGATTGATCTCAGCAACTTCCGGTTCAGTTGAACTCATTGCGCTTAGTTATAGGACACTCGGATCCTTATGGACGTCCAATTCGAAGAAGGGATTATCCACATTACGGATAAAAAATAAAAGGGCTTTTCCCGAGGTCATGGGAATAATGCCAATATCGTGGGAAGTGTAAGCCATAAAGTGGTCCAGCACGCGCATTGTACTGTAATGATTGTAAAGTAAATATGAGGTGATCGTTACCCCAAGTACTAAGAGAAAAAGTACAAGAAGTAAGCCAGCTCGTATTTACCATCATGGTACAAATTCTATCGGAAGCCATTCTGGAAGAGAACAGACAAATATACAGTATCAACGAGTAGTCGGCAAGAATATTCTGCCTAAGGTCTTTGGCAAAAAAAGCCGAATCCTTGTCCATCCTTGTAATAATACAAGGAGGAATTTAAAAGAAATGTACTACTAATTGTGAAAAAATTGTTCGTATCAGTAAAGGAAAATAAAACTAAAGGGTTGAAGGTTAAATGGCGTGCACGTTCGAATCGGGAAAACAGATTTATATGTCAATCCAATTGGTTAAGGAACAAACGCAGTCGGCGGTCACAATCTTTTTCCTAGGCCTTTGAAAACACTCATCTGAGTGTTTTTTCTTATAATTTTTAAGACATAAGGCAACCGCAAAACCTACACAATTTGTTATATATCTACGACTATTTTTGTATTTTTGAGAAATAAAGCGAAAATGATTGTAATGCTATATTGACACAAGAAGAGGAGAGGATGAAATCGGACTGCACTTGACACTTACCTACTAGTAGGTTATGATGAAATCATGGAAAATAGAAAAACACAAATTATCGATCTGGCACTTAAATTAATACGTGAAAAAGGTTATGTAGCTATTAGCTATGATGATTTATCCAAACAATTGGGTGTGACGAAAGCTAGCATCCATTATCATTATGAAAAAAAGGAGGATTTGGGTGTTGCCGTTACTGAACGGGTGCTTCAAAATTTGCAGGACTTTTCATCTTTCAATACGAATTCTAAGCTGACTGTTGAAGAAAAGCTCAAGCATTTTTTAGAGAGACAAATTGTTTTAAGCGACGGTGGGATATGCCCCGTGTCATCTCTCCAGTCTGATTATGAATCCCTTCCTGAAAATGTAAGGCAAAAAGTACGGGAAATCAGTCAGTTAGAAATAACGATTATTAAAAATATACTTAAGGTAACATTGGAAAATAAGGGAGCCGAAGAAATTGAATCATTAGCTTTTGCCATCGTGTCTTGTATGAAAGGAGCAATACAATACGAACGGGTACTGGGAAAAGAGATATTACCGCAAGCAATGAAGGAAATATCCCGCCTTTTAAAAGGTTAAAAGGCGGTTTTAAGTGAATTGTACTTACCTATTAATAGGTAAAAAGAGACTCTTAGCGTCATTGCAGATTCTGCGATGGTGCTTGATGATGGTTTTTTTCTCAATACTAGAATCAAAGGCCTATTACAATGTAAACGTGTATTAAGGGATGGTTTCTTGTTTAAAATATTGGAATAACTTAAGGATCTTTTGAAGTAGTTATGTAAAAAAGGAATGACAGGAGAGTGTTGGTGATGGCACGAAGGGTTGTAGTGACAGGATATGGAGTCGTTTCACCGTTAGGAAATACAATTGAAGCCTTCTGGAAGAACATTAAAGAAGGTAATTCAGGCATCAAAAGAATTGAATCTGATGACTATAACAATATTAGTACCCAAATTGCAGGCTATATTACCGACTTTGTCGCAGAGCAATATATGGATAAAAAAGAACAGGAAAAATATGACTTATTCATACAGTATGCTGTTGCTGCTGCTCAACAAGCTTTAGAACAGGCGAAACTAGATTTACAAAATGTTAATAAGGATCGATTAGGGGTTTATATTGGTTCCGGTATTGGAGGAATTAATACTACATTAGAAAATCATAAAGCTTTGCTTGAAAGGGGACCAAGAAGAGTTTCTCCATTTATGGTTCCAATGATGATCAGTAATATGGCGTCAGGAATAATATCTATAAAAACGGGTTTTAAAGGGCCTAGCTTTTCACCTGTTTCTGCTTGTGCAACAGGGAATCAAGCAATTGGGGAGGCTTTTTTAAATATTAGACATGGTTATGCTGATGGCATATTAGCTGGAGGGGCTGAAGCTCCTATTAATCCACTAGCTTTTGCTGGATTCTCAAGAATGAGAGCAATGTCTACTTTTAATGATTTTCCAGAAAAGGCAAGTCGCCCATTTGACAGAGGGCGTGATGGCTTTGTCATGTCTGAAGGAGCGGGTGTTTTATTCCTGGAAGAATATGAACATGCTAGGGAAAGAGGGGCGACAATTTTAGGAGAAATCGTAGGTTATGGTTCCACAACAGATGCATATCATATTACTTCCCCTGATTACAATGGGGCCGCAAATGCCATGAAATTGGCTTTAGAAATGGGAAATATTCGATTGACTGATGTGGATTATATAAATGCACATGGTACAAGTACCCCTGAAGGAGATAAATCAGAGACCAAAGCGATTAAAAGTGTTTTCGGTGCTCATGCTTATAACATAAAGGTAAGTTCCACTAAATCAATGACTGGGCACCTTTTTGGAGCTGCAGGTGGGATTGAGGCTGTTATAACTCTCAAAAGTATCATGGAAGATATTGCTCCTCCAACTATTAATTATGATATACCAGATGAAGAGTGTGATTTAGATTATGTTCCAAACCATGCAGTTAACCAGAAAATAAACTATGCTATTTCTAATGGTTTTGGTTTTGGAGGACATAATGCAGTGTTGGCATTTAAGAAATTTTCAATATAAAGTGAACGGAAGAAAGGGAATAATCGATAGGTGATCCTGGGTCGAAAATAGTTATTCGGAAACAAAGAAGTTGATTTACCGTTCCAAAAATGGCAGAAGGTACAGGAATTCCAACACCTTTTAATGATTTGGTTGTAAAACTAGTCAAATTTGCCGAAGAATCTCAAACTGTGCCCAATTTTGATACAAATATAAAAGCATTTGAAGAGTTATTAAGTATTCAAAAGGTAATGTGATATAGGAAAAAGAGAAAGGGATTGCTGCGGTAATCCCTTTAATATTAAAGGAGGGGGCATAGAATATGCGGAGTATTCAGAGTAAAATAATAGAACTTTTACTGACTAAACGGAGTAATAAAGAAAGCTTTAAAAATGAAAAGCTTTTCAACGAATTTATGGAACAAAAACGAATAGAACAGTTTTTCTAAAAATCATATTCTGTATTTGCATGTAGGAGCTAATGTAAACCAACCATTGGTAGAACACTGGAAGTTTCTTGTGGAAATTGCGGAAAACAGTAGGTGCTTTCGGGGATGACAATATGAAAACTAAAAAAGAACTAACGGTTGAAATTGAAAGATTAAAATATTGTTAACAAATTCAGTAATAAAACATAATTTTGATTTACAACATCCAAGTGATCTTCATCTCAGTCAACAACTTGATCTATTAATAATAAAACCAATGGATATTTTTTTAAAAAGGAAGTTTAATATGTTTAAATTAATTTCCACAGGATTTTGTTGTATTGTCGTTACAATTTCACTAGCCGGCTGTTCGCTTTCTATATATAATACTGCACAGCAAAATTCGCTAGTGGAGAAACAGCATAAAGGGAAGCAAGTCAATGAGCAAAAGCAAGCCCATTATAATTTTCAAAATAATCGTACAGTGGTTGTCTCAAATCCTGAAAGCATTCCCGTGCTGGTGGACAAACAAAATAAACTGCCTGCCGGCTATGTGCCCAAGGACCTTGTTTTTACCCAAATACCGTTTGTTCCTTCGCCGGCTAATTCAGAAAAACACGAAATGAGAAATGAAGCTGCAGCTGCTATAAAAAAACTTTTTGATGCTGCGAAAGCACAGGGTGTGAATTTCTTAGGAGTTTCGGCTTACAGATCGGAAAAGACACAAATTTCTCTTTTTAATACTTATGTTAATAGGGATGGTTATCTAAAAGCGAGAACCTATAGCGCCCTTCCCGGGACAAGCGAGCATGAAACTGGACTGGCCATCGATGTGACAGAAGGAGATGGCAAATGCGCGGCAGCTGATTGCTTCAGTGACAGTACTGAGGCCAAATGGCTGCAGGAGCATGCAGCGGATTACGGTTTCATCATCCGCTATCCAAAAGGGAAAGAAGCCATTACAGGCTACCAATATGAATCATGGCATCTTCGTTATGTCGGCAAAAAACTCGCAAAGGAAATCACGAGCCAAGGCATTACACTTGAAGAATACTACAATGCTGCTAAAGTAAATAACTAAATATTAAATTAGCGGCAGTAGGATCAAGTACTATCCATTCATAAGGAACACGGCGGTGAATATGGTTTAGGTATCTAATACTCAAAAGAAATGTTCAACACTGTTGCAGGCAAATAATTGAGACAAGAAAATACCTTCCTATCAAAATGATAGGAAGGCTTTTCTGTGTGCCAGGCATGTTCATTAACTAGGCGGTGCAAGTCCGCTATGGGCGTTGGGATATGCGAACCATTAG
>NZ_JBGBPR010000067.1:0-4863 GCF_041106275.1 Neobacillus sp. BF23-41 | reverse complement strand
GCTTCCTTACATCCAACAACACAATTGGATGCAGGTGAGCAGTTTGATTGGAGGATTGAGATCTGCCCTATCCACTATTTCGAGAAGAGAGAATAGAAGTAAAGTTTCATTTTTCTTCTAGTATCATTTGCGAGCTCCAATAGCAATGAGTCGCATTTACCTTATTCAACTAAAGGGTGCTTGAGTTGAACAAGGAATTACCTTTCTTAAATAACTTATAATAGGAGACGAAAATGAAGGATTTCGTGTTTTATTTAATGGCATTTATAGGGATTTTAATAATGTTTATTAGTTTGATTAATATGTTAATTATAGACATGAAAAATAGGAAGAATAATCAAAAGAAAAGCAAATCAAAGCATGTAAAATTAGTGTTGTTTGGATTTATTATTTTTGTATTATCACGTATTTTACATGGACAACTTCTTTAAAATCGACGATTATTCTTATTGAAGTAACGGGTGCAAGAGTTAAAGAAATGATCGCTGTGGCGGTCTTTTTTCTTGTTGTGCTAACGGGCAGGATAATGAAATAAGATAGAAAGAAATTTTATAAAATAAAGTACTCGCATCGGGTAGTATTCATCGATTTTATAACAGAAAACAACATATAAAGCAGTTAATAAATCTTAAGGAGGTATTGTAGTGAACCAACACAAATTCATAATAACTCAGTATAATCCCAAGTATGCAGAACAGACAGTGGATATGTGGCGAGATAGTAAGGAACAGGCTATTGGTCAGAAAGGAATTCATAGCTTTGAAAATCACGTTTATTTTTTAAATCATATATTACCTGAACAGTGTCAAATAGATTTAGCGTTAATTGATGAAAAGGTAGTTGGAATGATTGCCTATAATGAGAGGGAAATAAGCCAACTGTATATTCATATTGATTATCAAGGAATTGGTATAGGTCAAACATTACTTGACAAAGTAAAAGAACAATCAAGTGGGAGATTAACATTATACACATTTGAAGTAAATGAAAACGCACAACGATTTTATGAAAAGCATGGATTTAAAATCATTGGTAGAGGACATGAAAATGAAGAAAATTTACCTGATATTCAATATGAATGGATATCCAAATAAATAATATAAACGGGGGCTATAGGCATAAAAAAGCTAACGTAAAATCAATTGTTTAACCGATATAAGTCCGTTCTTTTTTGTTGGTGTTGAAACACTAACCCAAGATTGTGAAGGGATGTACTTAAAGTAACGGGGTGCTTTACTTCAGTAAGGAGTAGAGCTTTTGTTGTTCCACTAACGGAGCAGTATGGCGGAAGAAGGTAAATGCTATTATTGGGGTGATTAGATGAAATATACTTGTCCTTGTTGTGGCTATAAAACATTAGATGAAGAACCTCCTGGAACATATGACATATGTAGTATCTGCTTTTGGGAAGATGATGGAGTTCAATATGATGACCCTGATTATGGGGGTGGTGCAAATATCCCCACTTTAAGGCAAGCACGGAAAAACTATATCTTATTTGGTGCTTGTGAGGAAAGGTGTATTGAGTTTGTAAGAAAACCAAATGAAAATGATGTGAAAGACCCTAATTGGAAACTGTAATAGCTTATTGAAGTAACGGGGGCAATAGTTAATGATGGAGATCGTTGCGGCGATCTTTTTGCTTGTTGTACTAACGTGCAGTTTAGTTGAACAAGGAATAGTGATAACATTAATGTAGTGATTAACTATCGAAGTAGGTGAGATGGAAGTGAAGTTTAAATATTATCTTAGTGGAATTGGATGGGCTACTTGTATTGTTGAAGTTAATGGACAGAAATTAGAATTTACAGCAAGTTATTTAACAGATTGTTTATATGATTTTTTAAGGTCACTAATGCTTTTAAACTCTTTTTGTGTTCCTAAAGATGAGATTAGGCAAGAAACTGAATGTAAATGGGATGGAGAACCAGAGCAAATAGAGTGGACTTTTGAATTAAGAGAAAACAACAGATTAATTATAAAAGCTGTATATTATGAAGATGATTTCAACTTAGATACCTCAGAAATTTTAATGGATACAGAGTGCCCATATGACGATTTTTTAAGAATTGTGTTAAAGGAAATAGATGCACTAATAAAAAGGCACGGAATTATGGGCTATAGAGAAGATTGGAATGAACACGATTTTCCTTTAACCACTTTTTTAAAACTAAAACATTATATAATTCATAAACAAAAATACCCTATACAAGAAGCACAAGGAGAATTTGATAAAGAGACAAGAAGTAACTTGAAATATGATTTAGAATTATTGTTGCAAGAAATCAATAATCCTTCTTAAGCTATCGGGTGCAAGAGTTAAAGATTGGGATGGCTGCTACGATCCCTTTTTTTATTGCACTAACGGTCAGTTTAATTTAAGTGTAATTATTCACAATCTGTATTATTAAATGTCCTTTTCCTCCACACAAAAAGACTCCCACCATATGAAAAAGGAGAATGAATTCATTATGAAATCATCCCCTCAAATAGTTTGAAAATGCATATAGTGATATTACTCCTCAATGACTAGCTAAACGTTTTTCAAAATCCGCCTTAAACAACAGAATAGCATCAATATTTACAGCAAAATCGTGGTCACTGATATTAAAATTAGTTATAAACTCGTCACACCTCTCACGAACCATAATTGTCGGACGGATATTGTCTCCAATAGCGTCCTGAGTTACACCACTTCCATAAATATACCAGTTAGTTTCAGTAGGCTTATTCGCTGCATTTTTAGATAAGTCATTTTTTATTATTTCGCATAAATTATCCATAAAATCTTCATTAAGATTAATGTTTTTTCCATATTCACCATCAACAGATATATCAGCATCTCCATACCAAATATTTCTGCTTGTTCGCTTTCCGTCATTTGAAGTGTAAGTTTCATCAAACAAAATCTTCATTTACATTACCACCCCGTTAAAATACAATTTCTTCACACTATTATACACCAATTAGAAATTGTAAAATAGCTTGCTGTTAGTCTCACTAAACTTGTAAGAGTTAGGCAAGCTAACTTCATAGTAGGGTTCCTCCTAAAGTTGTGAGTTAGAGTGGTGTCTATACTCATATCTTACTGAGGAGCCCTATTTTTTTCAAAGTCGAAAAATAACGATCTACAGGAATGCTATCGGGGGCTTTTGTGAAAGAAAACGGTTGCCAATAAACTGGTTGCTTTTCTTATTCAACTAAAGGAGCAGATTAGTTTAAATACATTCCTTCACAAAGTCATAAAAAATATGACTTTCCTAGTTAAGGAATCGTCTTCATCTAAAAAACAAGCTGCCCACTAATATATTAACGGGTTCTCTTTTGGTGTACAAAACAGACAAAAAGTAATGCAAATAGCCACCTAATTCGCATTTGAATTAGATGGCTTATTTTTGTTGGTATATAAACGTTTAAGGGTTAATAACTTTGTAGCAAGGAAGCCAGGATTCATATTAAATAATCAGGTGCTTTAAGGGAAGATAGACAGAGCTGTTAATGCAGCTTTCTTTTTTATTGAAGTAACGGGAAATTACCCTTACCAAAAGAAATCGTCTGCATTAAATTTATTAGTATTTTAGTGACTCAGTTAGTATTTTGGTTTATATTGGTAAATACAGGTCTAGAATTTTATATTTAATAGGGGGAAAAAGACTTGATAGAAAAACAAGTAGAATTTAAAAGTGATTTAATATTAAAAGGCACTTTAGCTTTGCCAGAAAAAGATGGAAAATTTCCTGCGGTTATTATGTTACACGGTTCAGGACCAGGAGATAGAGATTCTAATGTCAAAGGTATTAAAAATATCGACGTATTTAATACCTTTGCAAAGTATTTTTCAGAAATAGGAGTCGCTTCATTAAGGTACGATAAGAGAGGTGTAAAAGAAAGCGAAGGGTCTTATCTAGAATGCGGAATGTGGGATTTAGTAAACGATGCAGTCGCAGGAATTCGCTTCTTAAAAAACCATCCTCAAATAGATAACAATAAGATTATTATAATGGGACACAGTGAAGGATGCTTGCTTGCACCTGCTGTAAACAAAATAGAACCAGTTGACGGAATTGTATTCCTTTCTGGAGCGGTTGGTAGCCTATCAGAAGCCATTGATTATCAATTGGGGAAATTTTCTGAGGAAATTAAAATGAAAAAAGGGTTCTTGGGATGGTTATTACGTGTTTTGAAAGCAGACCAAAGAGCTGTAAAACAAAATAAGAAGACAATGGATAAAGTGAATCGAAGCAAAAAAACGGTAATGAGGATAAGTATGGTAAAAATTAATGCAAAATGGATTAGAGAACATCATCAGTATGATGTAGGAGACGATTTACCTTTCGTTGAATGTCCAGTCCTTGCGATAACAGGTTCGAAAGACCTTCAAGTAAATCCTGATGATGCGAAAAAAATTGCAAGTTTAGTAAAAGGACCATCTGAATATCATATTTTAGAAGGGCTTAACCATATACTTCGAAACCAAGAAGAAGATCTTTCGTTTCTTAAAATCAAAAAAATATATATGAAAAACTTAGATAAACCATTAGATAGCACTCTTATTTCATTAGTAAATGATTGGCTTAAAAGGACCTATTTAACTGAAATTATGTTGGAACCTAAAGTTGGAACATTAAATCTAAAAGAACAAATAAATTAACGACAGTATAAAGATAAAAGAAAGACTGAATTCCAGATTTCAACCTTATTGGATTGACCCATCTTCAACAAACGGGTGCTTGAGTTTAAGATCAGAGCTGTCATTGAGGCAGCTTTTTCTTGTTGAACTAACGAGGCAGTTTAGCATTCCTGTAGATTGTTAAATATCAGGTTTGAAAAAAATAGAGCCCCTCAGTAAGATACGAGTATAGA
>NZ_JBGBPR010000066.1:0-6183 GCF_041106275.1 Neobacillus sp. BF23-41 | reverse complement strand
TTTGAAATCATTTTCTTCACTTCATAATAAAATTGAATCAAAAAATCACTTGGTAATTTTTCATACAAAGACATTTTCGGAAACACCTACTATTCCTACTGTTTTAATAGGAATAATATCAATTAAAACTGAAATTGAAAAGAGTTTTTCGCCAGATTCATAAATTTGTCATTTTATTATAGATACGTTTGACAATACTGCTTTAATCTTGTTGAACTAACTGAGCAGTTTAGCATTCCTGTAGATTGTTAAATATCAGGTTTGAAAAAAATAGAGCCCCTCAGTAAGATACGAGTATAGAGTCCAATCTAACTCAGAATCTTAAGGAGGAAGCCCTACTATTTACAAAGGCAGTATGAAAGATTAGGATTACCGAAAAAGAGGTGCGTATAGAAGTCATTTCTTTGTGAAAGTTTGTACTTCAACTACCATGAAAATAACTATCTTCAAGTTTAGAAAAATGACAATGCTTAAGAAGACCCGGCTCAATCGTAAAAAAAAGAGGAGAGCGATAATTAATAAGTCTATGGATTAGGGTTGACTGGATAAAGGTCAGTAACAGTATTGACACTTCCTAACCATTTTCATTCTCTGTGGTGCAGCACTGATTTTGTGCTGCCTGGATGGCTAACGGGTGCGTTAGTTCATTAAGGAACATAAAAATGTTCAATCTTTTTTATAAAAGAATAATCCAATTAAATAGTATAAGGGCATGTTTTGAGTAATCATTTTCAAAACATGCCCTTTCTATTTATTCATTTATCAAGGTTGCTTGTATTAAAAAAATACCCTCGTGTCGTTTTGAAATAAAGTTGCGACGTTTTAAAAAAATAAAGAAAAGACACCCTAAGGTGCTTTGTTTCCTCTCTAGAAGCCTCAACTCGAAAATAACGAACCGACAACCAAAGACAACGTTTGCTTGTAAACGGCATGTGCGGACTGCACATCACCAAAATGTCCGCACATGTAAAGATGGATAACACCGTGGAGCGACGCCCAGAAGATACGGACGATGGTTTCCGTGTCATACGGACCGGTAATCAGTCCCTGCTCTTGCGCATTACCAATTACCGTCAACAATTGCCGCATAGCAGTTACGGTGCCGTGTATGCTCTCCTCGTCTGGTTTGAAATCCGCAAAGGCTCCTCCGAACATCAGCTTGTAATAACCGGAGTAACGCTGTCCGAATTGCCAGAAGGTTTCGCCTAAATTAATCAGCTGCTGTATCGGATCGTCAGCGCGCGGCGTTCCCTCGAATTCGTTGGCGAGAAGCTTACAGCCGTCGAGATAAAGCTGCTGAGCCAGTCCATCTTTATTGACAAACAGGTTGTATATGATTTTGGTAGAGCAATTCATCTTCTGCGCAACTTTACGCACCGTCACAGCTTCAGGACCCTCATCGTACAAAATCGTTGCCGCAGTATCGACGACGAGCTTTCGAAGATTTTCAATATTTTTCAAGCGAGCCTCCTGATACGTTTCCAACTTTTGCGTATTTGCAGCGACGGAATTATTTTGGTCTGTCATCGCTATCACCCTCAATTAATACATTTTGATAAGAAACAATGTTTCCAGCTCTTAACTGGAATTTTAATATAATTGTCGGACCGTTGTCAATGTGGCGAGGGATGCTTAAAACCAACGATACAAAAAACGATGTTGACTTTCTTAAAAAGCTTAGTTACAATGATTTCAATTAGAAACAGTGTTACCGAAACGCATCACAATTTTTGAATCTTATGAGAGTCAGGAATTATTTTCAAGGACAAAGTAACACTGTTTCCTAATTATTAAAAAGTAGATAGGGGAGTTGCACAATGAACATAAAAGGAAATTGGGCGCTTGTCACGGGAGCTTCATCCGGTATCGGAGAGCAATTCGCCCGACAATTGGCCAAAGAGGGTGGCGACCTTGTACTCGTAGCCCGATCGAAAAACAAGCTGGAGAACCTGGCATCGGAGCTTAGAAAGAAGCACGGCGTCAAGGTCGAGGTGATTCCTACCGATCTTGGCAAAGAGGGCGCGCCAGGCGAGTTATATCGGCAATGTCAACTTCTGAATTTAGAGATTGAACTGCTGGTCAACAACGCAGGCTTTGCCACGCACGGTTTGTTTGAACAAGTGTCAGGCGTGCGCCAGCATGAGGAAGTCATGCTCAACGTTGCCGCTGTTGTAGATATGACGCACTTGTTCTTGCCGGATATGTTGTGTAGAAACTCCGGGGCCGTTATCAATGTCGCATCGACCGCCGGATTTCAGCCCCTTCCCTATATGGCCGTATACGGAGCAACGAAAGCCTTCGTCTTGTCGTTTACCCAAGCCCTGTGGTGGGAAAACCGCAACAGTGGCGTCCAATTTCTCACGCTTTGTCCCGGAGCGACGGACACCGGCTTCTTCAACGTCGTAGGCACGGAAGAAGCCGCCGTCGGTAAGAAAGACACACCGGAGCGAGTCGTGGAAGTTGCGCTTCGGGCATTGAAGGACGGGAAGCTGTATGCCGTTCCGGGTACACAGAATTATATAGGTACACAGATCGGACGATTCATGACGAGGAAACAGGGACTTCGTCTCGTTGGCGGCATGCTTCGTCCACGCGACGGCTCCGCCAACAATAAGAAGCCGGCCGGTCCGTCCGATCTTGCAGGATGGATGATCCAGGAGGCGCACTGATGGCTAATTCGGCAAATATTTCAGCTAATGCTTCTGTCCATCAACCCATCCGGGACCGAACAGGTGCTGACCGTGATCATATGGACGGCCAGCACGCCGGTGAAGCACAGGCTTGTTTCAGAGATCAGCCCGGCCGGGAAAGTCATTGAAAGCTGGCACATTCAATTCGAGAAGGCAGAATAAACTTTAGATACACTGAAATTGATTAAAATTTTTTATAAAAATCAAACTGAAATATTCTGGATAGGAATCTATTTTGATCAATCTTTTTTCAAAATAGATTCTTTTTATTTATCGTAAAATGTGGGTTTTCGAGATATTCTTGATTAAACTTTATTTAAAAGCTACACCTCGAAAGAGGGTGGAGTTTGATTAAATTACTAGTAGGATAAAGAGGTGGAAGTACATGGAGTAACCAATTGTACTAACGGGGCAGGTTAGTCGAATTATATGTTATGATGGAAAAAAATAGATTTTTTGGGGGGATTAAAATGGTTACATGCTATTTGAAATATGTTATTGACCCATATAAATTAAATGAGTTCGAGGAATACGGTAAGATGTGGATTCGATTAGTTAATAAATTAGGCGGTACACATCAGGGTTATTTCCTTCCACATGAGGGTGCTAATAATATTGCTTATGCATTATTCACTTTCCCAAGTTTAGCAGCATATGAAGAGTACCGAGTAAAAATGGCATTGGATGCAGAATGTCAAGAAGCATATAAATTTGCAGAAGAGACTAAATGTATTTTAAGTTATGAGAGAAGCTTTATGCGTCCTATATTCGAATGAACATACATTAAAGTTGAAAAATAATCTATACATACCTTGTTAAGCTAACAGGTGCTTTACTCAATAAGGGAGGTTGCTGCGGCAACCTTTTTTTTACGGAACTAACGAAGCAGGATAGTTGAATAAGAAAACTCAAGCATTTCTATAAAGTTTGATACTATTTTCAATTTTATAAGTAAGTTTTTTAGAGGGAGAGAACATTGATAAAAGCTATTATTACTTAAACTGTAATTGCAGGATATAAAGTGCTTGCCTGGCCATTAAGAAAAATAGGCAAAGAGTATCTAACTGAAAATGTAAAAACACACAATCCAATATTGGATAGCATGTTTTTTTGAGCTCTATTCTTATTTGTTCTATTTGTGTTTTGGAGTAAAACCAGGTGTTTTAACTTTCCATACAACAATATATGCAACTAGCAATATACAGAACATTGCCCAAGGGAAAGAAAATACTCCAACGGTTTCCAAAAGGAATGCTCCAACCACACTTCCGCCCCCAATAGCTAAGTTCCAAGTTGTTACAAGCATTGATTGAGCAACATCTGCACCATCTCCACCAGCATTCGCAATCGCAGTTTGCAGAAGTGTTGCGGCTCCACCAAATGTAAGACCCCATAAAGTAACTGCAAGATAGATGACAATAGTTTGATTCATGCTAATGCCTAGTGTCACAGATGCCAAACCGAACCCAGCGATGCTGATTAAAACCAACGAACGTAGTTTATGGTCAATTAATATTCCAATAACCCAAATACCAACTAATGCTGCTATTCCAAATATAAGCAATATCATGTCAATCTTTTGGGTTAGTCCTATATGGTCCAGGTAAGGTGCAATATAAGTATAAAGAATGTTATGTGAAAGTACCCATGCTAATACAACAAATAGTACTGATCTTACCCCTGTCTTTTAATTGGATAGTGGTAATTGTTTCGAGTTTTACGTCCTTAAAATATCGTATAACCAACAACGCTTGAAGTTTATACGCTTTCAATGTTTGTTGCGAGAACCCTTCAATTCGTTTATCAGATTCATAAGTTTCCCAGGCTTTTGATAAAAGCAAAATAAATCTCTCCCTAAAAAATCTATTTTTGAGGAATTATAGACTTGATTATTGAAATTAATACGG
This sequence comes from Neobacillus sp. BF23-41, assembly GCF_041106275.1. Lineage (NCBI taxonomy): Bacteria > Bacillati > Bacillota > Bacilli > Caryophanales > Bacillaceae > Neobacillus > Neobacillus sp. BF23-41. Next base: position 1,586 of record NZ_JBGBPR010000066.1, on the reverse strand, counting down.
TACGATAATCTTCAACTATCGAAGCAGTTTAGTGGATGAAGAAGTCAAAAATTTGGCTGTTTCTTTTATGAATGTTGCTAAATTAACAAATAAATAATAAAAGGTTAACATCTTTCTTTATTAATATAAGAATTATTTTTATCATTAATAGAAATATTTGCTAGGTTTAGAGACTGTGTAAGTCGAAATAACCATGATAATTTACATAGTTTTATTTACCATCTCTTAATATGTTTTTAATAGAGAATTTACGTCGTTCAACTAAGCTTATAAGGTACTATATTATAAGTTTTAGGGAGTTGAGAATATGACAAAGAAAAAGTTCGTACTAGCAACGATGGCGGCCTTCATGGTGTATACAGGTGCCGGCCAATTGACCGCGCAATCAGCTTCGGCTGCTGAGAACTCATCCATATCCGAAGATTCAAAAAGCTTCGGTCCTAAAGGGTTCGACCTGGAGGCGCACCGCGGTGGAATCGGCCTTACCAGTGAATCAACAATCGCGTCGTTTTCCCGCGCCCTCGAAGTTGGAGTGAGCACACTTGAGATGGACGTGCAGATTACCAAGGACCACCAAGCCGTTATCACACATGACCGCAAAATCTCGGGTGCCAAGTGCCAGGATACAGGCCCGGCATTCCCTGGCGACATTCAATATCCATATGTCGGCAAGTATATCAAGGATCTCACACTTGCCCAGGTGCGTACACTGGACTGCGGTTCGCTAAAGTTATCACAATTCCCAGGCCAGACATTGAGCCCCGGAGCGCGGATGCCGATGCTAAGCGAGATATTCGATCTCGTTAAGCGTTATCATGCCAACAAGGTGTGGATGAACATCGAGACAAAGGTAGAAGCAGGTGCACCAGAGCAGACTGCTCCACGTGAAGAGTTCGTACAGATTGTTGCCCGCGAGGTTCGTGAAGCTGGAATGATTAATCGGGTGTCCATCCAAAGCTTTGACTGGGGTTCACTCATGCGCATGCACGAGGTCGAGCCGCGCTTGCCGCTCGTCGCACTGACCAACGGTCCGCAGTTCTTGCAGCCTGGTCAACTAGGTGCTTCACCATGGTTGGGTGGAATTGACATCGACGACTTCGGAGGTAATCTTGTGGCGGCAGCCCACTCATTCGGTGCCGATGCCATCTCCCCTGTGCACGGTTTTCCGCAAGACGGTAAAATCACAGATGCGAACTATCAGCCATACGTAACGAAGGATATGGTGCAGGAAGCCCACAAGTACGGCATGAAGGTCATTCCTTGGACAATCGACGATGAGCCAACCATGAATAAACTTATGGATGACAGTGTCGACGGGATCATCACCGACTACCCTGACCGACTTCGTGCTGTCATGGAGCAGCGCGGTCTAGAGCTGCCAAAAAGCTACTTGGCTCCAAAAAAGTGAGATACATAATAATCACTATTTCGACGGGAATTTTTCCGTCGTTTTTTCTTATGCTGAATTTAATGCAAAATACATTGAGGAAGAATAAAGTGCTTATTAATCTAACGGGTGCTTGTGCGGCCGAGCCTAGGTCGTATCATATAGCGGGTGGGATTCCCGTCGAGTAAGAACTAGCCAT
>NZ_JBGBPR010000065.1:0-6543 GCF_041106275.1 Neobacillus sp. BF23-41 | reverse complement strand
GTTCAATACAGAGATCATCTTCTTGAAACTGCCTAGGTCTTTTTTAAAAATGTCCTTTACAACGGGTACACTTTAATTGAGAAGGGCTTTTATTGTTTATTATCCTCGATAAAATTTTTTTATCTCGAACACTATTGCCAGAGGTGCAAAACGTCCAAAGGTAATATAATTAAATTTATGAATTTCTCATTGCCACTATCTATCCAATGATTCCCCATTATTATTAAACCGACAAAAGATATTGCAGAAAGTATATAGTAAAAGTACATTGTACTCAGGAAATGAGGAATATCATTAATATTTTTAATGTCGAAGTAGCTAAATGATTTTATTAATTTTATCGTGGTATAAATATAATGAGTGTGGAGTTAGATGTACTCTTAGCTTGTAGCGAAAATGAAAATAGTCTATGGATGTAAAATCTCCCCCCTACCTTACTAAATCGATAAAATTGTTCTTTTATAATCAACAATTCTTAAACGCCTATCCATTTTTACTAACTCATTCATCATAAAAAATCACCTCAACTAGACAATAATTTTTGTTTTTGTTGGTTAAATTCATCTTGAGTTAGCAAACCTTGATTAAGTAAATCAGCAAGTTTCTTGATTTCGTCAGCAACAGATAAACTAGAATGATTGAAGTCATTATCAGTTTTCTCGTCTAATAAAGAAGATTCATCTTGTTTAATTAATAAACTCAGCAAACTATGCCAATGATTAGCAGAATTGGAAGCACTTTTATATTTTGGACTATCTTTTTTAATTGCCAATGGTTTTCCGTTTAAATCAGGTTCAGCTTGAAGAAAGTTTATAATCTTGTTTGGACTTTTAGTGTTATTTACAACTACTTTTAAATCAATCTTATAAACTTCCAATTCAGACGATTGCTTACCACTTAAACCACCTACAACAGCTCCTACACCACCCGCTATTACACCACCTAAGATTGCACCACCTATTTGTGATGATCGGGATGTGCTTGTAATTGTCTTTCCATTTTCTAATATTTCTGCTTCAAGAATTTCCTTATAGTCGTAAATTTCGGTAGAATTATTATTGGCAAAAATAAAGCATACTTTTTTTCTATCTTCATCTAATAATATGGAACTCTGAATATCATACGACTGATATTTTTGAGATACTGTAAAATCTTTTAATTGGGATTGCATTTCAAAAAGTTTATTAATTTTATCATTTTGTATTTTCGCTTGTTTTTTACCATCTAAATTACCTAGATACAACCCTCCTCCAAAAATCACTACTAAAAGTACAATTCCAAGAAAAGGTGAAACAGAAAATCCCCAAATTATAAAGAAAAATAAAAACATTGAAAGCAAAGCGACCAGACACCCCATAGAATCACCTCTTTATGTATATAGTTAAATATTACCATAACATAAGACTCGTTTGTTTTTATTTTTAAATTATTTTAATTAGTTAGATTATTGTTGGAAAATCGGATATAAGGACAAAAAAAGCGCAACCATGGCTACTCCTCTTCCTTATCCTTATATCCCATCATAGTTAAAGGACTGTATTTCCTACCTAGTTCTAATATGCGTTCTTGCTCCGAAGTAATGCCTTTTTCATTGATCTGCTGATAAGCTAGTCTAATTATTCTCTCAGCAGTTTGGCTAGTATTTATGTCCACTGATACTTCTTTACTATAATATATTCTTAATTCCTCTAACATTTCTTTGAACTTCATTTTAATTACTCCACCTTCCGCAATAAACTAATACTTTCCCTCTGTAATGTCTTTCACCAATACACTTTCTACCCACGCTGCTTGAACCATTACTGCTACTACTGCTGTCGGTAAGGGTTTTAGAATAAGTTATATCAATAACATTCATATCATCGCCCCATACTAAGTCATAATCACCATCAGGACAACTTGTATCATGTTCAATGTCACTTGTACCATCCTTGTACTCGATCCATCTTGAGTTCTCTATATAGCACTTATTGAATACTTCTTCTTTAACAGGTTCTTCTTCCACCCCTTGTTCTATTACTGGTATCTCCACCTCTGGTTCCTTTTTACAAGTTTCATCATAGGTTACTTCAGTTTTTCCATCAGAATAGCTATCGTATCTCCAACCATCTGATTCACATTCCCCTAGTGAAGTAACGAAACGGTCAGGCATAAACTTATCGTACTTACCTACTGCTACATCTTTAGCTTCAACTGTCTTTGGAGCTTCCTGTGTTGGTACTAGATATGCCATCCATAATAGACCTACAAAGATACTGCCCATCGTTATTAAAGCTACCTTGATTCTATATTTGAAATAAGATTCCTGCTTCTTCTTAGTCTTTTGTATAAACAATATTGTCACTCCTCTAGATATATTGTTTTTTGCCACTTCGATATACTAACACGGATTCCTGCATAAGACTGTACGTATTTGTGAATAATTTCACATAAAAGGACTTTCTCCAATAGTATGAATTAATTGTTTGGCTGCATATACTGGGCAGATCAATTTAGGAATAGTGTTTCATAGACCTAAAAAAGAGAGCAACCATTTAGGCTACTCCTTTGCTCCATTCATTACCTTAAATAATTTTCCAATCTTAGCTTGATCCTTATGCTCATACACCATCATCATAAATAAGCAACTTTATGAAGTATATAATAGCAATCCATATATGAACCTACCACTTAAATTACTGCTCTTTTTATACAATATTAAAGTACCATTTAACAAATCAATAAAGCAGAAAAGCTGTCGTTGTGGGAGTTGATTTGGTCGATGAGCTTATCTGCTCTCCCTTATACAACAAATTGTAAATATGGCGATGATGTAAAATATAGAAATATAACGAAAACTGGTCACCTTAGACTACCTTCCTACGTTTCAAGCAATGCGTAAAAACCCTTCACTAGTGAAGAGCTTTTGCGTTATATTCCAATATAGTTATCCTCTAAAAATATTCTTCTTATGCCAGTTAAAATACGGTTTGTGTTCAAGTGAAACAGAAAATATAATGCCTTCTTTAATTAAGAATTTATCATAGTCTTCTTTAGAAATTATTTTCGAAATTATTATGTTTCCATCCTCATTAAATGTAATTTAGCCTTTATCATATAAAGAATCATGATTGCAGCAAAGCAGTATTCCATTGTATTTACAGTTATGAATAAAATCTTGTATATAAAACCCTATTAGAAATAAATGCTTCTAGTCTTTCTACAGAAGGAATTCGTTAGAATACTTGATATACCTGGTTGCAGGACTTCGTAGGAATCGAACTTACGGGACCTGGCACCCCAAGTGACCATGGAATGTAGAAATATATTTACAGAAGTAAACCTAAGGGAGATTAACAGAACTTATTTGTATGACATAAGATTGGTAACCATCGTAGGAATATCGACTTCATTTAATAATTTTCCGTTTAAATCGTATATATACATTTTATTATTCGTATTATCAACTATATAAAGTTTATTATGAATAACTGAAACATGTTCAGCTAAACTTTTTGTATCAAACGACCTTAAAACTTTATTTTTACTTAAGGAATAAAATGTGATTTTTCCACCTTTTGATAGCAAGCGAGAATAATTCGTTATTAGAATTTCATCATTGTTGTATCTTTGAAGTTCCCCAACCATTGGCTCTGTATAATCTAATTTACCAACTTCATTTAAGGAATTAGGATCAAATACTGTAACAGTTTTAATAGGGTCCTCCATACCTAAATATAATTTATTATTAAAAAATAAAATATTACTAATACCCTTTGATTCTTTTGATACCAATTTTGAATGGATAGTTTTATTTTTTAAATTAACCTTAGTTAACATTGGTAACTGTTTATCTTTTTTTGTTACAAGACTAGCTATATATAGATTGTCTTTGTTTTGTGTTACATCGAAAATTAAGCCTAAATCCGGCATTTTAAGGTATTTCCCACCCTTTAGTTCGTTATTGAATCTATAAACATTGGGTGTGAATCCATCCTCTATACAAACAATATATTTAAAATCACCTATAAAATTAACTGAAAATGGATGAAGACCTACTTTTATGTCTTTTGTTTTCCCTCCCTTAGGGTCAAATATTAGAACCCTATTTTCTGCATTAGTTGAATCAGGTTTAAACTGAAGTGGAGCCCAAAAATTTCCATCTGTATCTTTAAATAATCTATCTCCATAGCCTTCGCCAATTTTGACGCTGTCTAATGTTTTTGCCGTGGTTGGATCAATAAAGTATATCGTATAATCTCCATTAGCATAACTGACATATGTAACAGAATTTTCAGGTATGTTAATAGGTTTACTACATCCATTAAGAATAAATAAAAGTAAAACAACAATTAATATCACAATATATCGAAATTTTTTAGAATTAATCAACTCTTAGCCCCCAAAAAGTATTTACAGAACAGAATAAGAGACGAGCAACAATTTCACTCGCCCCTTATTAACATAAAATTACTTAGATGTTAAATTAAGAATAGATTTTGCATCATTCAATGAGATATTTAATCTGTTCAATTCCGATGAATCAGATAAGTTAATTTTCCCTTCTTTAACTGATCGAGTAAGAAAATCTGCAAATCCTGGTTTTAAATAATTCGGAGTATATCTCAGAGTATAATTTACCTGTTTTCCTTCAAGTGCAGCCTCTTTTCTACGCTGTTCATTTAAACTTTTTGTTTCTGCATCAATATTTACTTTCTCTAATGAAGGTGAATGGATTTTAGATGATGTTAAGTCATATCCAATATTAGTTGGATTAGCTATACTTGCATTAGCAGATGCTGCATAGATTCCTCTTCCATCATACTTACTAGATTTTGAACCAGAAACATAAACTAATCTTTTATCATAGTATAGTGTCTCCGGCCATGTTGCAACATTATCCCCACCAAGGACCGATCCTGTTACATCGTAATAAGCACGGGATGCCAATTTGGTACAATACCACAAATCGTTTTTATAATATGATGTTAATACGGTATATGACCCTTTATAAGCCATTGCCTTGCTAATAACGAGTCTTTTATCGATTTTTAAATTTACCGTAGTGATAGTGGCTGCATCATATCGTTTGAAATGTGATTGGTAATAATTTTTATATACACCACTTGGCGTTGTTGCTTCAACAGTTAATCCATCCCATCCATATATTCTCTGAATAGGAGTAGTGGGATTTTTAGGTAAAATAGAGCTGGTGTCGTAGTTGGATGATTTTTGAACAAGAGCTACATGGGACCACTTTCCAATTCGATTGCTATTATTATAGCCAAACAACATATCACCTTGAAGTGTCGGTGATAAATTCAATGTATTTAATGCTCCTGACCACGTTCCAACAACCCAACCTCCAGCATTGTCTGCTTTCACTTTGCCAGAACCAAAAGTAAGAATAGAAGAGATAACCATCATTAAAATTAACCCATTCAAAATCGCTTTAATCTTCAATATTACACCCCCGAAAAGTTAAAAGATCGATAAAACGTTTCCCATAAAAACTTACTTAATTATTTGACTAGTCTAATAAATAAAAAAAAATTGAAGTTAGCTAAACAACAACAATTTGATTGTATCATAGGCTAATAGTCTTAGTTACTTTTTTCTAATTCAAAATTTCGACAAAAGCTTATACATAATTCTGGTTTTTCTTGTGCTGCCAAGTGAGTATCCATTCTTCTCATGGAATGGACGCATCTATAAAGTGAAAGGTGATGACTTTGAAGGTACCGAATATCTTCAAGAAGACATTAACTAAATTCCCTTACATTCTAGGCGTGTACACCTTATTTCATTAATCCTTACACCCTCTAGTTGAAACTCCATAAAAGGTATTCGCTGGACGAACTTATTAATCCTTCTTAAACTAACATGAGTCGTTACTTTAAGTACATTTCCTCACAAACTTGTAATTCAATAAGTCTTTAAACTAACTAATAATCTTCACATTGCATCTCGTTCAAGTTGTTCACAATGTTTCAGAAGTTCTGGTAAACTTGTAGGGTCAATACCAAAAGAAACCTCAACCGAACAAGGAGTCACCAATTCTTCATAATAACTTAAGTCTTGCATTCTTAATGTAACTAGAAAGTGTCCCCGACGATTAACGCACCGAATGGAAAGGCTAAATTCCTCTGGGAATGCAGACTGTAAACAAGCTACACCACTTCGCTTATTTTCGAGTGTACTTAGTTCTGCTAAAAATTTAGTTATATCTGTGGTTACAATATAAATTCCACCCAATGAGGCTGATATTCCCCTCGAATGAGTTTCAACACTAAAACGGACTCCTATCTCATCTTCTTTATCGACGTGAATTTTGATATAGGAATGTTTATCTTTTCCTTTGATAAGCAAGCTTTTCCCCTCCCTAACTGAAATAATTCCTCATATTAGATGAAAACCCTTCTTAAAGTAACCTGCTTACGTTAGCTGAATAAGAAAATACGATCCTTGGTTTTGAAGCATCGCACCCGTTAGTTGAACAAGGAATATACAAAATTAATTTGTAGAATTTGCTATTTTTATAAGTTTACTTTGGGATAATTTAGT
>NZ_JBGBPR010000064.1:0-6884 GCF_041106275.1 Neobacillus sp. BF23-41 | reverse complement strand
CGCCAGCGTTCGTCCTGAGCCAGGATCAAACTCTCCAAGAAAGTTGATTAGCTCATTTGTTACGTTGGCTTAGTTTCACTTTCTTACGAAAGATTCACTAATAATTTTTGTTTGTTTGCACGATTTTGTTTGTTTAGTTTTCAAAGAACAATCTTATCTGTCAAAAGTGACAGTGAAACTATCATATCATATCTTTATTATAATATCAATATAATAATTTTATTTTTTTGTTATCACTTTCAACGAATTTGACAGCCGTTAAAAGCAACTTCCTAATAATAGCACCTTCGATTTACTTATGCAATAGAAAGTTTCATTTCTTCAAAAACTATTTTTAAGATAACAATATTTTTTTCCTTTTAATTCAACAACCAAAACTGGGCCCACTGGACCTCTATAATCTAATAGTGCCGGCGATAACAAATTGCGCATGATCATAATTATCACCTCCCTTACTATTTAAAAAGAGAAGTCCCGGTTAGGGTCTAGTGCCTGCCACTTATAAATCTATCAATCTTCGACAAAATACGGGGAGTGACAGGCACGAAATTTTATTCCTTCTTAATTATTTCTTCCATAAAAGCTAGAATCTCTTTACGTAAAGTAGGTTCCTGCAGAGCAAATTCTATGGTTGTCTTCACAAACCCACTCTTTTCTCCTACATCATACCTCTTACCTTCAAAATCATATGCAAACACCCGTTGGATCTGATTCAACTTCTGAATCGCATCCGTCAACTGAATTTCTCCACCAGCCCCAGTTTCCTGCTGTTCCAAAAACATGAATATCTCTGGAGTTAGTATATAACGTCCCAAAATGGCTAGATTAGAAGGGGCAGTTCCAGCCTTAGGCTTTTCAACCAAATTATTTATTTGATACCTTCTACCCACCTGATCCAAAGGTTCAACAATCCCATACCGATGTGTCTCATCATCTGGAACAGACTGTACTCCAATAACTGACGAATGCGTTTCTTCATATATATTAATAAGCTGTTTTAAACAAGGAGTCTCACTTTGAACAATATCATCACCCAAGAGAACCGCAAACGGCTCATCTCCTATAAAGTTACGAGCACACCAAACTGCATGTCCTAGCCCCTTGGGTTCCTTCTGACGAATATAATGAATATCTGCAAGATTAGTAGCATAACGTACTTTTTCAAGTAGATCTAACTTTCCCTTTTCCAATAGATTTTGCTCTAATTCATGTGCAAAATCAAAATGGTCTTCAATCGCCCGTTTCCCCTTACCAGTAACAATAATAATATCTTCAATCCCTGAAGCCACTGCTTCTTCGACAATATATTGAATGGTTGGTTTATCAATAATCGGCAACATTTCCTTAGGCATTGCCTTTGTTGCAGGTAGGAATCTTGTTCCAAGTCCAGCAGCTGGAATAATCGCCTTCCGTACTCGTTTCATACTTACTCCACCTTTTTATTATTTTTTTGTAAAAAACAGGGGGTTTACAGTTCCAAACTCCATTCATTCACCCATATAATCATTCTTCTACCTAGTTTGTTTAAGCATATCTTCACTATATTTATTTTAACACAAATATCCACATGGACGGTTCTCATGTTATTTAATTTGGTTTTGGTTAGTCCCATTCCATTGAAAAAGGGTCAGGCCCCACTACAATCATGCTTAACGTAGTGGGGCCTGACCCTTTTATTAAATGAAGGGTATCTTCAAATATTTTTTAATCATTGTCCCTAGCTAATAATAGATTCACTGTAATAGAAAGCATATCTCTTAAAGCTCCGAAAGCATTGTCAACATCTAATCGTTCGGTCCATTTATGAGCATCCTTTCCAACAGGGCCTAGGTTGAGTACAGGAATATTTAGACTCTCTAATACATCTAAAGGAACACTATATCCCTTATCCCAAAGAGGCATGTTAGCGGTGAGGTCTCCAAGGCTTGAAGCAGGTTTATCTAAAGATACATAGCTTAAGTCCGATAATCCAGCAAAATAATTTTGTTTTTTAAGCTCGATATTATACTGGTTTTTGGCATACCCAATGATATGATCCACTACACGACTAATACGCGGGTGGTTTCGAGAGTTTACCGCCGGGTAATAAGGCGGAGCAAAGAATAGAACAATCATTGGTGATAACTCTTTACAAAGGATAGAAAGCTCATCAACCAGGTGAATGGTCAGGTCGCGATCGTCCTTCAGCCCTCTGCTGCTCATTACATTCGTTTGAATAGTATCCACTTTTTCTTTTCCATAGGTTTCGATTGCATAACGTAATAATTCATCAAAATGATAAACCTTTACAGAAACTTCATGTGGTGTAGAATTTTCTAGTTTCGAAAAATGGGCTGCTCTTTTTCCGTAACCTTGTTCGATTCTTCGGGCAACTTTTTCGGCACTTTTCCTTAGGTGGTCAACGACTTCATTCATTGATCGTTCCATAATAAACATATTAAACATGGTAATCGCGCGATGAGGTATTTGCACATTGTATTCTTTTTTTAAGTCTTTCTGGATCAGAGTTGTTGGAGGAGGAGTGACCTCACCCTCAACCACTTCACAAAATTCAGTGTTCAACTCTAACTCATTCGTTAGTAACGAGGCCATAAAATTCCCATTTAACCCTGAGAAAGGCTCACCCACATGTGTTTCCTTCCCGTAGCAGAGAAACCCAGGTAAAATCTTACCAATTGAACCGGAATAAATATATTGATTCTCATCTCCTGGATAACGGGCAAACATTGGCTCTGAGTTTAAACACGCGTTGTATTCAAGATTATGCTGCTTCGCCATTTCCAATAGAATCGGTGCCGCATTACGCATCCCTACAGAATTCACTTCTTCATCACAAACCGTTAATAGCAATAAATTCCCATCAAATGATCCGGAACATGCCTCTTCGATGAGGGACATATGCAGGGCTAAACCACACTTCATATCCATCGTTCCCCTGCCGAACAACCAATTTCCATTTTCTAAGTCCTTTTGAACATCTTTAGGCATATGATTCTTGTTTTCATAAAATAACTCTGTTAATTTTTTCGGATGAAAAGCATATTCCTGCCAATCACCATAATCCTCTACTCCCACTACATCAAAATGACTGACAAGAATCACGGTTCTTTTTTCATTCGTCCCTTTTTTTACGAGAGCCGTAACAAATTTACGGTCGTCCTCTGTTGTATGAAGAGTTAAATACTCTTTATTCGTTTGAAAGTAAGGAAGCTCACGAAGTTTATTTTCAACATATTCCGCCACTTTGATTTCGCCGATACTATGTGTCACACTTGGAATCTCAACAAGTTCACAGAGTGAGTCCAATAATTGATTTTTTGTTTGCCATTTACTTTCTTTTACCATCATTTGCTTACGTCATCCCCTTTTAAATAAAAATTGCACTTGTATTTGTATACAATTGTTTTTAAAAAAATATTTATGAGTAAATATGAGTTTAAGAAGCCCCAGCAACAGGTCATCCTACTAGAGCGCCTAACCCCATACGGTTTTTTATTTTAAAAGTGTAAGTCCAAATCTTTTGGATACATTTTTCACATGATTGGCCATGCATTCAGTTGCTTCTTCTGGGTCTTTCCTTTCAAGAGCATCAATGATTTGAAGATGTTCTTGAAGAGCTTCTGACGCACTATCTTGTAGCGTATTCGTTAGAATGAGATACCTTTGCATCTGGGTGCGAAGAGAATTAATAAATTCATTTAATTTATGGTTATTGGTAAACTCCGCGAGATAGCTATGAAATTGGGTGTCCAAATTAATAAATTGGCTAAAATCTTGTTCAACGATACTTTCACGCTGTTGATTACAAATATCTTTTAAAAATGCTAATTGCTCTTCGTCCATGCTTAAGCAGGCAAGTTTAGCTGCTAAAGGTTCCAACGTTTCTCTTAAAACCTGGTACTCTCGTGCTTCTTCTACAGAGATCATTCGAACTCTTGTTTGTTTGGATGATTCCATTTCAGCCAGACCTTCATAGACTAGCTTTTTTAGGGCGGTTCGGATCGGAGTTCGGCTGATCCCCAGCTTTTCGGCTAAATGCTCTTCCGTTAAATATTCCAATGGTTTTATATCATTATTGATAATGGCATTTTTTATCACATCATACGCTTGATCAGATAACGAACCAGCAGATTTCAATTTTCGCATAATAATCTTCCTTTACCTTTAGTCCATTTTAGAACTTACTTACACGTATAATCAAACTATATTGTACTAGAAGGACAATATAGTTTGATTATAACATGATGTTAAGATTGTAAATATCTGCAAAAGAAATTCCTATCAAATTTACAAATAGAGTGAAACTGTAAAAAAATCCTTTCTAGTTGGAGTCACCATCTTATTGAAGTTTCCCCACTGCCCTTTTATTCTTAATGGAATCCATAAAAAGTTCGATTCGATCTAAAGCTGTTTTGAGCATTTCCATGGAAGCAGCATACGAAATCCTTATGAAACCTTCTCCATATTCAGAAAACCCAGTGCCAGGCACCACCGCCACTCTTGCTTCTTGTAAAAGGTTCATCGCAAAATCGAATGAATTCATGTTGGTACTTTTTATCGAAGGGAAAACATAAAAGGCACCCTCTGGTTTCACAACATCAAATCCCATGTTCGTTAATCGTTCGCAAACATAATCTCTTCTTTTCCTATATTCGACGACCATTTGATGCGCATCATTGATTCCATGTGTGAGAGCCTCAACGGCTGCATGCTGGCTTACCGTGCTAGCACAGACAGAATTATAAAGATGCACCTTCAACATCTCTTCAGATAAATAGGCCGGCGCAAAGGTAAAACCAATTCTCCACCCAGTCATAGAATGTGACTTAGCAAGACCATTAATAACGATCGTTTTTTCCCTCATTCCTGGAAAAGAGGCAATCGAATAATGTTTTTTATCAAAAGTCAGTTCACTATATATTTCATCCGAAACTACGAAAATATTCTTTTCCCTCAGAAGCCTTGCAATTTCAATCATCTCTTCTTGGTCTAACACACTGCCTAACGGATTAGATGGAGAGCAAAGGACAAGGCAGCGAGTTTTTTTGGTAATTTTACTTTTAATCAGTTCGGCATTGACCTTGAACTGATTTTGAGTCACATCAATATATACGGGTACTGCCCCACACAATCTGATAAGCGGTTCGTACCCTGGATAAATAGGAGCCGGGAGAAGGACTTCGTCTCCCTCTCGCAAAATCGTGCGAAATGCTGTATCAATGGCTTCTGTCGCTCCGTTGGTGACAATGATCTCCTTTTCGGCATCATAAGATAAACCGTATTTAAGATTCACAAAGTCACTAGCCGCTTGTCTAAGGCTAAGTAACCCCGCATTATGCGTATAGGCCGTTTGATTCTGTCTTATGGCTGAAATACCAGCCTCTTTTATATGCTCGGGAGTACGAAAATCAGGCTGTCCAAGGGTAAGATTAATCGCATCAGGATAATCAGCAACCATATTGGAAAATTTCCTAATACTAGGAACCTGAATCGTCGTAACTCGTTTATTGATCAAATTTTCCATGTGATCTCACCTTTTTTTAGTTTTACACTCATTCATCATTTCTTATTTATTTTCCACTGGAACTAAAGGACGATCAGGCTTAATAAAGAACCATATCAAAGCTGCAATAATGACAGGGATAATGTTGATTAATAGAGTCGTGTTCCAACCCATTTCTTGTGCAAACCAACCGCAGATAATCGGAGATGTGATCCCTCCAATGGCTCCCCACGTATTCATCCAGCCACTGACGGAACCGGAGAATTCTTGACCTAAATCGTTCGCAATCGCCCAAGAAGCAACAATAGGTAACCCTAGTGCACCAAGAGTTATTGTCAACCAAACAACGTTTGATGTAGGACTAACAGAGTAAGCAGAGAGATACAAGCCTACCATGAAAACGACAAAACCGAATATAGCCATCCCCCCACGAGCGATCATCCGTGAGTTTGTTTTTTGGAGGATTTTATCTGAAACAGCACCACCGATTAGAACGGAGAGACAGATAGCCAACCAAGGGAAACTTGCAGCAAATCCCATTTCTTTTAGAGAAAAGTTCCTTGCCTCCATTAAATATGTAGGCAGCCATGTTAGAAAGAATGTGTTCATGTAGATCACAACTAGATATTGAATCCCTACCAACCAAAATCGGTAGTTTTTCAAATACTGCTTCCAAGGGGCTGATTTTTTTTGAAGACCGGAAAAACTACGGTTTTCAATAATGAGCCTTTTTTCTGTTTCAGAAATCCAAGGATGCTGTTCTGGCTTATCTCGTCCGAAGAAATACCAAGCCACTGCAACCACGATGCCCAAAAGACCAAAAGCATAAAAGACCCCTTGCCAACCAAACGCTGCCAAAATGGCTACTGAAATCCCAGGTGCAATAACCGGACCCAAGAAGGAACCAGCTAGCAAAGCACTAGACGCACGTCCTTTTTCATGCTTTTGAAACCAGTGAGAGTTGAAAACAGCGTTCCCCGGATACATAGGACCCTCACCAGCTCCAAATAAAAATCTTATAATACACATGACAACATAATTGGCACTAGCAGCGGTTAAAGCAGTAAAGATGGACCACCATGCAACTGCGATGGTCACGATTTTCCTTGCTCCAAACCTTTCAGCCAGCATACCGCCAGGAATTTGCGCAAAACAATACCCTAAGTAAAAAAGTGAAGAGAGTAGTCCAAATTGAACTTTATTCAACCCTAAGTCTTCCATCATTGGTACAGCAACGATAGAAATATTTGATCGGTCCATGTAAGCGATGAAACCAATGATAAAAAATAGAAAGGCAAGTCCCCAATAAAATGTACCCGATAGTGTAGACACTTATAAAAAAGTCTACCTATCGGGTACTTTTTTGTATAATTAAGAAAAA
>NZ_JBGBPR010000063.1:0-6901 GCF_041106275.1 Neobacillus sp. BF23-41 | reverse complement strand
CCTTGCCGAAAACCAGCTCTTCTTGTTCACAAAATGATTCAAATAGACTGCGAATTTCCTGTTTTTGAATCGCCTTCAAAACATATTGAATCAGTGAGAGATCCTCCACATCCTTTAACTCGGAAGATATACAATCTATGAACGGTTTCCCGCCTTTATCCAGGTTATATTTCCCCCAGTTCTTAATCGCCAGTTCTCTCGTTTCAGGATTGTAACGAATCAGCTTGTGATGCACGATGAATCGTTCCATTAACGAGTGAACACTCTCAATCGAATAACCCAAATCAAAAGCCATTTGTTTTTTGGTAATCTTATAGATTCCAATTTGTGTCGTTTGTGGATTTGTAAGAAGATAAAGACAGAAGAATTTGTCCTCTGGAGTCATCTCCTCTGATACCATTGGATTCTTCCAAAAATCAGTACGTACCATTCTAAACTTTGCCATCTTCAACCACTACCTTTCTCCTAAAAAAAATTCCTTCATACTTGATATATAATTAAATGAAGAAAATGGTCATATGTTTTTCAATAATATGTGAATACTTTATGACACCTTTTCATCACCTAGTCTTTTGCGCAGGATTTAGGTGAAAGCCCGCATCCTCTGTACTTCTACGATATCGAGATTGGCGGTGTAAAGCGAATCTCCAATTTTCAAATTTGAGGGCATTTTTTGAGCGTAAACGTCAAAAAACGCCTTCAAATTTGATTTTTGAAGGCGTTTTTTGCAATTTTGATTATTTTTTACCCTTTTTTTGTGAAGCCGTTTATCTAAACTTTCTTAGGTTTTAGAAAGAACTGTTCCCCTGTTGCTTCTAAAATATTGGACCAAAAATTAATTGTTAACCTTTGTTTCTGTTCAATCCAACCAATGAATTATTTGAACCACAAGCACCGTTAGGAATAGCCTTATTTTCGTCCTCGTTTTTTATCGGATCCGTCCTTCTTGACTTACTGATTGAGTACATTACGAAATGGTTCGACCAATCAAATGGCAAACTGAAACTTGCCTACCTAAGCTTTGCAATTCACTCCATACCTGCCATCCTAATACTAGTATTTATGTTTATCGAGATTTTTACCGAAATGCTGCCAAAAATAATAAACAACTGATTTATCGGTGCCTGAACTCCAAGAAGATTGATAAACTAGCTTAAATACTTATAAATAGCTTCCTTAACTTTTAATTTTGATTCTTGATTAATGTATTTCCGGTTTGCTGCTGACGGTAGTGGTGAATAAATAGTTTCCTACTAGTTTTTTCTTCCAGAGTTAACCATTTCTGCGTTGTTTTTGATTAGCTTCATGGTTTTGCTCTTTTTTCCCGTTAGGATAGACCTTTTTTGCATCTGTTTGCAGCCTCATTCATTTATTGGAGGGGGCTTTTTAATTTTATGAAACTATGAATATCTTTTTCTAACTAAATGAACTTCCCCGTTTGCGACATAAATAAAAAGCTACCCTATTGGCAGCTAGATCTATAAAAGGAAAGCACCTTATAGTTTAACAAGAGTTCTTCCACGTACTTAAATTTTAGATTAGAAGGTTACAATAACTTTGCCTTGTGAGTGTCCAGTAGAAACTTTTATTAATGCTTTGTTAATGTCATTAAAATTATAAATTGAATCAATAGAGGGCGTGATATTTTCTTTTTCAACAAGATTAGTGATTCTTTGTAATTGACTGCCATTGGCGTGTACGAATAAAAAGTGATATTCATTTTTATGTTTACGTGCTAAAAAATCTACACGAGCACCCACTAAACCAAACAATACTTTTTTCCACATCGGAAAATTATTGTCAACCGCAAAGCGATAATTAGGTACGGCTTTTAATGATACTAACTTGCCTTGAGGTTTTAAGATACCAAGTTCTGCTTTTATCTCTTTTGCTCCCAAGGTGTCGATAACATAATCTATATCATATAAAATGTTGGCATAGTTTTCCTCATGATAATTTATGAATCTATCAGCGCCAATCGACAGTGTACGTGATCTACCTCTTTCACTGCCGCTTGTTATAACATATAACCCCATTGATTTGGCGATGGGGATTGCCATAGCACCAAAGCCACCGGTTCCTCCAGGTATAAATAACTTTTTGTTAGGCTGTACATTGAGTACGTCATTTAATGCTTGATAAGCAGTCAAAGCAGTGAGGGGAACAGCGGCTGCTTCAATAAAGGATAGATTTTTAGGCATTATGGATATAGCATCTTCATTGACGGCCGCATATTCAGCAAAAGCTCCAATTTGATTAACCGGCAACCTTGTATAAATGTGGTCACCAACTCGGAAGTTCTTAACATCTTTTCCAACAGCCTCAATAACACCAGATAGTTCATTTCCTAAAGTTACTGGTAAAGCATAATCAGAAATCATTCGAATAGTCCCATTTAAAATAAGGATATCTAATGGATTAACACCTGCTGCTTTTACTTTAACGAGTACCTCTCGGCTATTATTTTCTGGTATATTAACATCATTCAATTCCACTTGAATTTCTTTTGAATATTTCTGCATTTGAGCAGCTCTCATTTTTTCATCCTCTTCCTTTACAATGTTTTGGTGGCTTTTCATGAAATGCAATCTCTAGCGTTGAATGTAGGTGACTCAAAACAAAAACCAGTGCTTGAAGGATATAGCCCAAGAATGCACCAAACGCCTGCAAATACACGTAATTCATGCATCAAGCACTGATTTTCAGGTTGAGCCAAAAAACGGCACAAACTTTTATATATTAATTACCAAGACAGCTGTTTCCCACAATGTCTAATTCTGATGAAAGAATGGCGTACAATTTTTCAGTTGTACGCCATTCTTCACCCTATAAGCTATACTTACCCCTCTTGAGATTTTAGTTCTTTCATCGTAGGATAATCTGTATAACCCACGCTTCCGTTACCACCAAAGAATGTTGTACGGTCAGCTTCATTCAAAGGAAACCCTTTTTTGAGACGTTCTACTAAATCCGGATTAGCTAATGACCATACACCGACTGGTACCATATCAGCAACGCCATTATCAATATCTACACTAATATCTTCTAGAGCTCGACCAGCTCGATTGACTAATAATGGATTTGACCAAATTGAACGAATTTCATGGAGCAGTGTTTCGTTTCCTAAATGCATAACATGAAGGTAAGCTAAATTGAATTGAGCTAATTCTTTTACAAGATGGAGATAAACTTCAGGACCTTGTTCACCTTCTTCAATTCCACCAAGAGGTGTACCTGGTGAAATACGAAAGCCTGTTCTTTCTGCTCCAATTTCTTCAACGATTGCTTTCGTTATTTCGATAGCAAAGCGAGCACGATTCTCTATTGATCCACCGTATTTATCCGTTCGTTTATTAGAATTTACTCCGATAAATTGATTAATTAGATAACCATTTGCTCCATGAATTTCAACGCCATCAGCTCCTGCTTCTATAGCTGCAGATGCTGCTTTTCGGAAGTCTGCAATTGTCGTTTGAATATCTTCTTCACTTAACTCACATGGAACGGGTATTTCCTGCATCCCTTTAGCAGTAAACATTTTTTCACCAGGTGCGATTGCAGATGGTGCAACTGCTTGTCGATGATGAGGTGTATTGTCAGGGTGGGACATACGACCAGCATGCATCAATTGGATATACATAAATCCACCTGCTTCATGCACCGCATCCGTAACCTTTTTCCACCCTTCAATATGCTTTTCAGTATAGATGCCAGGTGACCATAAGTAACCTTGTCCATCATCAGAAGGTTGTGTACCTTCACTAATAATTAATCCCATAGATGCTCTTTGAGCATAATAAAGGGAACTTAGTTCTCCCGGTGTACCATCTTCTTGCGCTCTACTACGTGTCATTGGTGCCATCGCTAAACGATGAGGTAATTCCAAATTTCCAATTTTCGTTTTGCTCCACAATTTATCCATTTTTGTACACTCCTCCTCAAATGATGTTACCCGTTGTATACGTGTGTCCTTTTACCTTTTGTTTGAAATCTTGGACAAATCACTGAATTAGTAATTTGTATTTAGGAGAGATGTGGGTATATCGCAGATACACCACCGGCAAAATCTCTTTGGATCTTTCGGCTCACGTCATCAGCAACAATTTCAAAGCTGTCGGATTCTAATCCATCAATAGCAATTTTTGCGATATCCTCAGGGTTGGATTTGGGAACTTCTAAGCTCGACGTCATGTCTGTCTCCATGAAGCCTACATGTAATCCAGCTACTCTCACATTTTGAGGATAGAGATTTAAACGAAGGTCGTTCGTCAATGCCCACTCTGCCGCCTTTGCAGCCGTATAAGCGCCAACAGTTCCCGAACTAACCCAAGATAAAGCGGAAAGAATATTCAGAATCGATCCTCCCCCATTATTTGCTAGAATCGGTGCAAAAGTACGAACCATGGAAAGTGTGCCAAAGAAATGCGTATTAAACTCCAAATGTATTTTATCGAGATCACCGTCAATCAAAGAAGCACCTGTAGACGATCCTGCATTGTTGATCAAAAGCGTAACATCCTTAGCGACCATAGCGGCTGCAGCTACCTCTTGAGGGTTAGTAATATCAAGCTTTATAGGAATTACACCGGGAATGTCAATGGACTCAGGATTTCTTGCACCAGCATAAACCTTAGCCCCTCTGGATAGAAGTTCAAGTGCTAAATGGCGTCCAAAACCTCGGTTCGCGCCGGTAACAAATGCGATTTGTTCAGAAATTTTCATTTTTATGTGCTCCTTTTATTATTTAATTTTGGTACAACAAAATGTCTTCCTCCTCAAAACTACGCAAGTAATGATTTCCTTAAGGAGAAGTTTTGGACATAGGCAAGTCTCGCTATATGGGAATGGTCATTCTAAAAAGAACAAAAGAATGATCCCTTCATGGAGAGAGCTTTAAGTAAGGCAAGACTCATATACGAGAACGATCATTCTAAAAAACACAAAAGAATGATCCCTTCATGGAGAGAGCTTAAGTAAGGAAAGACTCATATACGAGAACGATCATTCTAAAAAATGCATAAGCAATGATATCTTCTTAGGAGTAAGCTTTAATACAGCTCAGACTTACTCATATAGGAACTATAATTCTAAGAATAAAATAATTATTTATCTAAAAGTTTTATGGATAAATTGGCTATACGGTGTAGTTTTTCTTTGGGAATGGAGGTTCTTGTCATTACCCTTAACCCAACACATACGGTATGCAGATGTTCCGCCAGTTCGCCGGCATCGTAATCTGAGGTAAATTCTCCCTCCTCCTGCCCCCACAGAATAATATCCTTGAGTAGCTGCTCTGATAGTGTGAACGATTCAGTGGACTTTGAATCCACATCGGCATCGCGCATTGCCAATTCCACCGCCGAATTCACCATTAAACAGCCTGAAGGCGAGTGCTCTTCACCATTTATCATGAAACTAAAAATAAACTGAAGAGCCTCCGCTGCAGTCTTGGAGCGTTTAACTTCTCCCGTAAGCTCAGCACTGACTTTATCGCGAAATCGATCCATAGCTTTCAAAAACAGCGTATGTTTGTCGCCAAATGTGTCATACAAACTTCTGCGATGGATTCCCATATGCTCGACCAGATCGGTCAAGGATGTCTTCTCATAACCTTGTGCCCAAAAGAGCTTCATCGCCTTGTCTAATACTACGTTCTCTTCGAATTCTTTACTTCTTGCCATTCTATTTTCCTCCTCCCATCGTCAATATAACATATTGAGAACGATCGGTAAAGAAAATATATCCTTTCCACATAAATGCTTGTTATAAAAAGAATACCTTCCACCACTTTTGCGCTGGCCTCTGGTCTGTTCAGCAAAAAAAAGGCTAACCTTTAATAAAGGCTAATTTGCTACTATTACTTGATGATCAAAACAGGACAATGCGATAGCTGGGAAACTTTCTGACTAACACTTCCGAGCATTAACCCTTTAATATTTCCAAACCCCCTGCTCCCCATGACGATGAGCAGGTGCAGATTGGACTGCAACAGTCTGAGCACTGGACATATAAGTTCCATATCCAAAACCGACTAGTGCACCAGCAATCAATAAAATAATACTTACATGAAATATAATACATCTAAACTAAATACATTAAAGAAGGATTGGGGGTGCTTATCCTGCCTGAGCTCTCATTGAAAAATCTTTCTTTTCCCAAATCGAACATCCGGCCATTAGAAACAAACCTTCACAGACATATTGCCTTAGGCTTACCTTCCATAAAGGATTCCTCTCGTGTCGTCCAATTATTTATTCAAATAACTAAAGAACTATTTGAATAAAAATATGGTGCCTGACTAATTGCGCAAACAAATGACGGGGCAATCAAAATCCTTCGCCATCGTTTTCAGAGATTTGGAAATTTCCGTTACTTGTAAATGGGAATTCCCTCCGTAAAATTGTCCAGAATGGATTAGTGTTAAGTAGTCGATAAAAAGGATTGGTTTCTTGTATGGAAATTGATTCATCATTTTTCGCGTTTTCGCTCTCATTTCAGCAATGGTTTGTCCAGCCCCATCAAAAATTTGCATATGGGTTTCCGTGAGATCACCAATCACATCCGACCATTTATTCTTTTGATTTTCATTGAGCATTCTTTTTGGATCCCGCATTTTTGCACGGTTAAAGCCTCCAGTCGAAGCCATTAACCGGGAAGTTATCAGCTTTTCAGGCATTTCTAAGGAAAAGACGAGTGGCAGAAACCCTGCCCAACCCGACATTTTCGCAAAATGAAGCATCACGTCGGTTTTTCCCATCGATGGTCTTGCTGCTAGAATCGTCACTTCTCCGCCCTGAAAGCCTCCCGTCACTTCGTCGAGCTTTTTGATACCCGTTGTTGCACTTTTCTGGCTTATTCGATCTTCCCAGGGTGCCTCATAGATATCTACCAATGCTTGTTG
>NZ_JBGBPR010000062.1:0-7280 GCF_041106275.1 Neobacillus sp. BF23-41 | reverse complement strand
TCGGAGCTCGGCATAAACTCCTTGCGGTATAGTAGGTTCGGCGTATCTTCCGTCTTTGACCAGCTGGGCAATTACTCTGGCATCTTTTACATCATTTTTAGTTGGTGAATTATCATCGAGTTCCTTGCTTTTCTTAACGTGCAAGGGATTTACTGCCACAAACTTAATCTCATTTTCTTTCAGAATATGAGCTAGGTTGAACCAATAATGGCCAGTCGGTTCCATCCCAACTATCACTTTATCCATGGCTTGTTCTCTCTTCAACTCAGAAATCCACTTAAGAAAATGGGAGAACCCCTCTTTTGTGTTTTCAAAATAACAAGGTGATCCGAACTCCATTCCTCTAAAGTCCTGTGCACGTTCCACATGCTTGAATTTAGCTATGTCGACCCCTATAATTAGTGTTTGAGAAGTAATTTGAGCAATCTTCTTATTTTGGTTATAATTCATTTTATGGCCTCCTGGTATTTGAGTATTGTCCTTTTCGCTGGCCAGCCTCAGGACTCTCTCATTCTACCAAGAGGTTATTTTTTTGTTCAATCCTCATTTTCACTCATTACAGGAATGCTACCCCTTTAGTTGAAGAAGATATTGAAGTAAAGCAACCTTTAGTTAAAGAAGAATTAACTCAATAGCTTGTTAAAAATACCTTCCCTTTGATCATTTTAGAAGATTCAACAACACCAATAGCCTTTTTTACATCCGACAAGTCATACTTAGAATCTACCATCATCAAGCGTAATTTTTGATCGTCTATTAGTCTTATCAAATGTTTAAAAGTTTCTTGCCATTTATTTACCAAGACATTTTTATTCCAATTCCGCAAATGAAATATATTAGCATTCACTTTTGCTTTATTTACAATATCTGCCCAGTTTACTTGTATCCCTGATAAAAGACCGATGGTTAAAAAGTTCCCATTAGGGTGGACACAAAAAGCCAAGTCATTTCCAGATGAACCTCCAACGGAATCAATAGCAGCATCTGCACCCATTCCATTTGTTAATTCCATAACTGTTTCATAAAGCGAATCTTTAGAAGTATCTATCACATAAGAAGCACCTAGATGGAGTAAATCTTCTGTATATTTATTATTCCTAGTCACCGCAATCAATCGAAAACCTAAAACCTTCGATAATTGAGCAAAAATATGCCCAATAGAAGAACCGCACGCATTAACCAATAAAACATCATTCGGTCTTAAATTTAAAACTTCCGTACAAGTCACCCAAGCTGTAATGGGATTGATATACATCTGTGATGCCGTAAAATTATCAATAGAATCAGGTATAGAAACTGTAAATTCTGCTGATGTCTTAACAAATTCTTGCCACGTACCTTCCCCACGCAAAGGTAAAACTCGTTTACCTATAAGATGATGAGAAACTAAAGGACCTACATCTTCTACAATCCCAACTCCTTCATAACCAGGAATATTAGGTAAAGAAATCCGATGGGAATAAGATCCTCTAATCGGAATTAAATCAGAAGGATTTATAGGGCGTGCTAACATCCGAACAAGGACTTCATTATCATTTGGAGGTTCAATGCCTTTATTTTCAACTTTTAATACATCTTGAGGACTTCCGAAATTGTAAAATTTAATACATTTTGAATTCAAAACAATAAGTCCTCCTTTACAAAATCAATTTTCACTTAATTATATCATCTTCAACTAAATTGCCCCGTTAGTAAAAAAGCGTCTCCACTTATTGTAGAAACGACCTGATAGTTGAATATCATTTTTAATCTTTTTTACTTTTTTTTGCTTTGAAGAAATCCCCACCCTTTTCTTTTTCATCATCAGTTCCCCAATATATTTTTTTGTCCTTCTGTTTTAGCTTTGGGATATGTTTTGAACAGTGAATATAAGCTTCATCAACTTTGATAATAACCCAACGTTCTGGTCTATTTCCTTCTTTTTCTTTAATATCATTAATAATCTTTTCTGTCATTTTTAATGAGGCTAATTGTCCATTTTCTATAATAGAAGCTTTACCATTAACATGTAACCCAATGTAATGCTCAAAAAAATCTATAAACATTAATCCGATATGGGGATTTTCAATAATGTTTCCTAAACTTGCCATAACACCATTCCCCTTGTATTCAGGATATATTAATGTTTTATCATCAATAACCTGTACAAAACCTACTGAGCCAGCTCTAAAAGAGGAGTCACAGTTCCCACTAGAATCAGCTGTTGCTATAAACATCATACCTTGCTTGGATATAAACTCTGACATCTTATTATTTAGGAAATTAAGCATTTGGTTTTCATAAAAAGAGGAAGCTTTCTTTGTTGTTCCATGTTGTTCTTGCAGTAAATGTTCTCCTCTTGACATTGCCTCTCAACCCTTTCATTAATTCTGCTTTATATCTTAACACATAGATGTTAGGTTTTATTTAATTATTCCACTAACCTGCTCCGTTAGTGAAAATCGAGTAGAGGGAAAATAAATGTATTATTTCCGCCCCTCTCACAACACCGTACGTACGGATCGCGTATACGGCGTTTCAATTTATATCACAGTGTGTACTTTTAGAAAATGTTCTAAAGCAGAGGGGACTCCCCTCTGCTTTAGTCTTTTGTTTGAGATGGCTCTTTGTACGACTTTTGATAATCCTATGTATCGGTAACCTTTTCGACAGTAGGTCAATCCTTTCGCTTCTTCCTCTGGAATCCCTAGCTGAATAAGCGATTTGATTTGTTTCTTCGCTACTTTCCATTGTTTCCAGATGATGACCCTAATTCTGGAGCGAAGCTTATTGTCTATTCGTTCAGTCACCTTTTTCATGTTTGCCACTCTGAAGTAGTTTACCCATCCAAATATAACTTGTTTCAGTTTCAATATTCGGTAGTCTAGTGGAACACTCCAGTTTCGTTTTGTCAGTTGTCGAAGCTTCTTTTGAAACTTCTGTACCGAACTTAGATGAGGTTTCACTTGATATCTCTTGTTATTTATGTCGTAATAATAACCAAATCCTAAGAATTTTAATTCTTTTGGACGTGAGATTCTACTCTTCTCTACGTTGACTATCAAACCTAATTTCTCTTCTATAAATCTCACGATTGAATTCATTACTCGGTTCGCTGCTTTTTCACTTTTCACAAAGATAAGGGCATCATCAGCGTACCTCACGAACCTTAGTCCTCTTTTCTCTAGTTCCTTATCAAGTTCGTTTAACATAATATTACTCAATAGTGGACTGAGGTTTCCTCCTTGCGGAGTACCGACAGGTGTGTCTTCATATTTTCCATTCACCTGACTCCACTGACTAAGTATTTTCTGATTAACGAGATGACATCTCCGTCTTTTATTGTGTTGGATATAATTCGCATGAGTTTATCGTGATGGACGGTATCGAAGAATCTTTCAAGGTCAATGTCGACTACCCAATCATGATCATCATTCAGAAATTCCAGGCTTTTTATAATCGCCATTTCACAACTTCTTTTTGGTCTGAAACCGTAACTGAATTCGCTAAACTGTTCTTCAAATATCGGACTGAGAACCTGATGAATGGCTTGTTGAACGACTCTATCCACTACTGTTGGTATTCCCAATTTGCGCATCTTTCCGTTTTCTTTTGGGATTTCCACTCTTAAGGCAGCTTGTGGTTGGTATTTTCTTGTTCTGATGCGCTGGCGCAACTCATCTTTGTTCTCTTTCAGATGTTGCTTTAGTTCGTCGACTGTTACTCCATCAACACCGCTGGCACCTTTGTTTTTATAGACACGTAGGTAGGCTTCGTTCATATTTTGATTACTTAGAATTTGTTCTAAAAGTTTCACACTCGTTTCTCCTTTCCTCTCACGTAGTAAGTGATAGCTCCATTTTGGTTATCCTTTGAGGTACGCTCATACTTTCACCATTAACACATTCGGAGTATGTCACTTACGCATTCGTGGCGTTAAAACACTATAAATTGTTCAGCCCTTCATGAAATTATTTCATTACTATGGCTTCTGCTGACTTCTTGCGACTAACCTTTTTCGACTGTACTTCTGTACATCCGCAAGACCTCCCAGGGTAAGTCAACTATCTTTCCTCTTTTACTCGCCTGATTTACTCTACAAAGTTACGCACATCTTTTGGACTTTAACTTGCTTAGGAGTTTAATCCCTTTATAGAGCCTTAGTATCAGATTCCTGTTCGTCGAGTCAAGATTTTATTCCACGCTTCCTCCAGCCCTTACCTCACGATAAGTACCTTGCGCTTCCTTAGTGGTTGGTCGATGTGTACCCCCACAGTGGACTTTCACCACCTAGATAGTTGCCATGCCTGGCACACCAAGAAAAGCTGCCAAAATGGCAGCTCCGATCTTAAACTCTAGCCCCCGTTAGCTGAATAAGAAATGCTTACTTAGCTAACAGATGTAATAACAATTTCCTTGTTTCTTCAAAGTTTTTATATTCCTGAAAGAAATCTTTATAGGTTTCAATTTTGTCTTCAAAAAACTTATATTGTTTATAGAATTCAAAAAAAGACTTCTGCAACATCACAATTTGACCTTGGGGGATATTAATTGTCTTGCCTGCTAAAACATAACTTAGAGTTCCAGCTATATTCATACAGTAAGTATTAAAATCACCCGTTAAACAGTCCTCTTCATCTGATAAATCTAAAAACTCTGATCGAAAATCTTCTTGTATTTTATCCGTATCTCTATATGGAAATGGATTATCTAGTTCGTTTTTAATTTCAGTTAGTTGTTTTAAGATATTGTCCATATTTTCACCCGTTTAAGAATGTCATTTACCTCTTTTATCACATTTTCTTCTTCAACTATCCTGCCCCGTTAGTGAAACAAGAAAAGCTGCCTAAATGACAGCTCTGGTTCTTAACTCAAGCACCCGTTAATTGAAGAACTGGTCTAGCATGAGTGTAGTGGCTGCATGAGCTGCCTTAAGTAAGGCTTGATGAAAATAACCATCTATTTCATTTATAATTAATTATCACTTCTGCTAGATTTTGTTAAGGCGTCTTTTCCATACATACGTTAATATAATAAAGATATAGATGCAAAGTGTAATGATCGTTACGATGATGGATGTCGTGAAAATGATTCCGATCAGGATCGTAATTAAAGCGATGATCGCAGCCCAAGTCGTATACGGGAACCATTTAACTGAATAGGCACTTGTTTTTCCGGGCTGTTGTTTACGTGATTTCAAATGGGCGAAGGCAATGATCAACCAGATGAATAATACGGTATATCCCAGCGATCCCATCAGGAAATCGAAGGTCTTGCTTCCAGCAAATAAGGAAATCAGTACACCGCCATATAAAGTGGAAGTACACATTAATATTGCGTAAACAGGAACTTTCTTCTTGGATAAACTTGAAAAGATTTTCGGAATGCGACCGTCCACGGCTTGTGTATACAGAACGCGGGATGAACCATACAATCCAGAGTTCATCGATGAAATAATCGCTAATAGAACAACGGCGTTCATAATATGGTCAGCACCTGGAATCCCTATCATTTGAAAGACCATCACAAACGGACTTTCAGGCACCCCGTTTACTTCGTTCCAAGGAATTAAACTAACGATGATGAAAAATGGAATGATATAGAAAGAAATGATCCTGACCAATGTACTGCGAACGGCTTTTGGAACCACTTTTTCGGGATTTTTCGTTTCTGCCAATGTGACCCCGATAATTTCTGTACCGCCATATGAATAAATTACCACCAGCATCGCCGTGATTAAACCTGTTGATCCATTCGGAAAGAAACCGCCATGGTCAGTCAAGTTAGAGAAACCGACTGCTGTATGATCACCAAAAGTCACGAGCAGCAACAATAATCCAGCCATGATGAACACAATGATGACGGTAATTTTAATTAAAGCAAGCCAGTACTCCGTTTCAGCAAAAACCTTTACTGATAGCAAGTTGATTGCTGTAACTAACACCGAAACAGCTAATGCCAGTATCCAGATTGGATATTCAGGCAGCCAATATTGAATGAAAATAGCCGCAACGACTGATTCGGCCGTGATGTTCAATACCCACATTTTCCAATAGATCCAATCAAGGAAATAGGCAGGATACTTTCCTAAAATAGATTGGACAAGATCCCTGAATGTTCTTGCACCGCTATTACGGACCGCCATTTCAGCTAAACCCTGCATGATGAATAATAGGATGATGCCCCCTATCAAGTAAGCAATTATTACGGATGGGCCTGCCATATCAATTGCTGAACTGCTTCCTTTAAATAAACCTGCCCCAATGGCACCGCCTAATGCCATCATCGTAATATGCCTTGAAGTCATTGTCCTCTGTAAATTCCGTTTGTTCGTTTCCATATCCTAACCTCCCAAAAAATCATAAAAGGCATATCGTCTCTTTCTTCATAATCAAATGAAGAAAGAGACGATATGCCTTAAGCTTACCGCGGTACCACTCTTATTGGCTCTTTTCGAACCCTGCTTTAAAAACCTTGTAACGAAGGTCAATCGTTAAAACCAGAGAATAGATTAACTCTAATCTTTCGCTTTACCACTCCCAGGCAAGTTCAAAGTATCATAGGACTGCGTTGCACCAACCCGCAGCTCTCTTTACCGAATAATGAGCTTTTACTACTCCTGATCTTTGCGTTTTGAAAATTATATCTGAATATTTTTTATAATATACAATACTATACGGATGAGAAGTAAATTTGTCAATATTTTTTCAGGATAATAATTTTAAAGTAACAAATCATAGGAATATGTGGTGAAATAGCTATATAAATCAGTAAAATACTATTTAAAATATAATATGATGCCTAATCCCATGGGAGACCTTACGAGTGGCAACAAGTAAAGCATGCGTTAGTTGAATTAACCCCCTACTTTTTTCCCGATGAAAAACCTTGAAATAGCCTCCCGCCATATGGTTCTAAAACCATCTCACTTAAATGAACAACTTTGCTTTTCTCACCATTTTTATAATAATTATCAAAGGATTCAACAAATTCTTCAGTAAACTTTTCATCGTATTGCTTTAATGCCCGAATTATCCATTTTGAAGAACCTATCCATCAAAGAACTTTTCCAAGTCCATATCCACTACATATTCATTTCCATCTTCGATGTATAATCTTGCTTGCTCAATAGCTTGATGTGCACTTTTATTGGGTCTGAACCCAAAACTATATGGACTAAATTGTTTCTCAAATATTGGGGTTAGTATTTGGATAATTGCTTGTTGGATAACTCGGTCAGTTACTGTAGGGATTCCAAGATTTCGTTTTCCACCGTTTGGTTTTGGAATTTCTACCCGTCG
>NZ_JBGBPR010000061.1:0-7437 GCF_041106275.1 Neobacillus sp. BF23-41 | reverse complement strand
TTTTTTCTTAATTATACAAAAAAGTACCCGATAGGTAGACTTTTTTATAAGTGTCTACACTATCGGGTACATTTTAAATCGAGAGGGGCTTTATCTATCGAATAAAGTTTATTTGGGTTGAATACTAACGGTAAGTATTCCAGCCATATTTGATGCTTTATATTTGACATTTTTATAGGTATAGTTTGAATTCAATTTTGACAGATCGTCTGTATTGAATCCTAAGCCTTTCATTAAAATATCTCCTCTTTCTTCCTTGCTAAGAGAAGGGTTAGAGTTTGCAATGAGGTTTCCAAAAGCTAAAAGAATATTAGTGTTTTGTGCCATATTAGTACTAGACGGTTCAGCCATAATGCTAATGTACTTTACTTTATTTGATGTAGGATTTACGTCACTCATTAGCATTAAATAGTCATTTATTTTGGCATTAACCACCACATTATTTTCTTGTTTTTCTCTACCAGTTTCAGTAATTTCATCGATACCAGCACCTTTCATTTCCGGTACTAAAGTTCCCCAACTTTTACTAAATTCATCCCATGTAAAAGCAAATACTGGTTTTTCCTCAGCTTTCTTCTTTGCTTCAGCATCGGCTTTTTTCTTTGCTTCTAACTCAGCTTTTTTCTTTGCTTCTTCTTCAGCTTTTTTCTGAGCTTCCTCTTTCTTTTTAGCTTCATCAGCGGCATTTTGTTTGTCCACAGTTTTGTCCTTTTTATCTTCTTCTTTTACTGTTGTTCCTATTGTTTGTTTAGAATCGGGGCTTAAAGCTCCACCAATAGCCATTAATATAAAACAACCAGCAGCAAATAACATCATCTTCTTGCCTTTTCCTGTTTTCTTAATTGCGCTCACTATTCCCAAAATAATAAACACAATAAACGCTAAAAACCCAATTCCAATAAAAAATGAACCCATGATATTTCCCCCTTATTTTTCTAATCTAGTACAATTATACCGGTATTACGACTAAAAAATAGAAAAGTTTCAAAATATCAACAAAAAAATAAGCCCTTCTCATTCGTTGAGTTGGGCTTTTTCTAATTTAAAAGGGTAAATTATCATACATCGATTTATTCCATTCTTCTTTTTCCAAGTCAATCACCAACTGAGTGATATCTTTATCACCAAACGCTAATATCTTCTCAAGTACAGCATGATAAGACATTTCCTTCTTAATTTGCTTCCAAAACTCAAGAGCGACTTGCTCTGGCTTGCGTCCTCTTAAAGGAAATGTACCAGCTTGCAATGCTCTACTATCAGCTTTGTAATGTATCTCAATTACCACGTTCATTTTATTACCTCATTAAGTTTTATTCGATTGGTGTTAATTTAACAGCTGATTCGGTTTGAAGTTTATACCCATCTATTGCTTCAAACGTATAAGATGGTTCACCACTGCTACCGAGTATAGTATTTACATCTGGAATCCCTTCTAAATCAAACGTAACCAAATTACTCCCACCACCTACAGGAGTAGCCTTATAACGTCCAGCAGGGATATCTTTACCGATGGTATATGTTCCTGCGCTTAAAGACTTGGGTGCATCCTTTTTAACTTTAATGGTACCCTCAATACTCGCAAGTTCATCTTTTTTTGCTTCAATATCTTTATCCAACGATCCAATTTCCTTTTTCTTTGACTCAATATTGCTACTTAAAGTGTCCAATTGCCCTGTTGCACCTTTTATTGAGTCAGCTATTTTTTTCGCTTCATCAAATTCCGTTTTTCTAGCAGCATAATCATTATTTACTGTTTTAATTTTTGCTTGTATTTCTTTAACGGTCGCTTTATATGTTTTTAGATCTTCTTTTTCCGATTTAATTTCCTTTGCGACTTCTTCGTATTTCATTTTTTCACCGTTAAGTTCGGTTTTAGCTCCGTTCGAACCGAATCCATATCCGGTTGAAAATAAAATAATGGCAGCTACAGGAATAGCTACTTTCTTCAATAGCCCTTTTTTGGACTCAATCAATTCTATATTTGCCATAATAATGCCCCCCATAAATATCTATTATGTAAGTAAATTCCTTATCTCTCTACGTAAATCCTTTAATCTCATTTTCTTCATCCTCAAACAATTTCTTTAATTTGTTATCAATATCTTTTGTCATCTCATAGTACATGAGGATGCGTTGAACCTCACCTGGAGTATATCCGTTTGTTTCACATTCCTCAATTAGCTTCATCCACTTTTCGTTCATAAAGATCATCCACCTTACAATCTAATAATTCCGCCAATTGAAAAGCCTTTTCAAGTGATGGAATACTCTTTCCAGTACTCCAATTAGACAAAGTGTTAGCAGATACGCTTAGTTCTTTCATAATAAATTCGCGTTTGTATTTTGATTTTTTAATAATATCCCCAATATTGCTTATAAGCATTAAAAAACACCTCTAGGTATAATTCGATAATTTCCACTCATTTCCCTTTAATAAAAATACTTACATAAAAATACAAGTAATTTTGTGATAGATAGGAATAATGGACAATTCATCCCCCATACCTTGTAATATACCAAATGAAATTCCACCTCAACATACTTCCAAAGAATATTCCAGATTTAGAAATATCAATGGTTTCGATACTATTTTTACTCTTCCAGATTGATGCAACTAATTACTCTGTAATTATCAATGAGGTGGCGTTGATGAAGGAGGAAATGATTTTGATATTTGAAGTAGCTTCAACAATTTTAATGTCAGCAATTTCTTTCAAAGCTTATCAATCAAAAAGTGGGGAAGGGAACGATTCAAAAAAAATTAACAAAATTTTCGCTCTAAGTGGTTTGAATGTAAAAGATGGAAATCAAACTTTAACTGCTCAACAACTTAAAAAGAAAAATTATGAATGGGGTGTCGAATATCGCTATCGGATACCACTAGGTAGAAGTTTTGAGGACTATTTTAGTAAGCAAAAAACAATTGAGTCAGGAATAAATGCAAAGTCAATTAAGACGATTCAATTGAAAGACCTTAAATCATTGAAATTAGACAGGAATATCATTGCTAAAATAAAAGGTCTAAGAACTAAGAAACTCACTGCAAACAAAGAAATAGAGATGTCATATGACGGATTATTAAAGATACAAGTTTACAATGAACCTTTATCAAAAAAAATTCACTGGACTAAGGATTACATTAAAGAAAATACTTGGTCAGTCTTAATTGGATTTAATCGTACTGAGTCTATATATCATGACTTTGATAAAAGAAAACATTTGATTATTGCAGGGGCAACTGGATTTGGTAAATCAGTCATTATGAAATGTATCATTACTTCTCTAATACTCTCTAAACCAAATGATGTTTCCTTTTCACTTATTGATTTAAAGGGAGGATCAGCTTTTGCCAGGTTCAAGAATGCTAGACAGGTGATTAATTATGGAGTCGATAATGAGGAAGCACTTGAAATCCTTCAAGATGTACAGGGGAAAATGAAAGAGGAATATAAAAAAATTGTGGATGATGGGTTTGAAGATGTTTCAGAGGCAGGTATAAGTAAACGACATTTTATTGTTATAGATGAAGCAGCCGATTTAGCAGACGATAAAGTTTGTATGGAGATATTAACAGAGGAAAATGATAAGTTTATTTATCTTGATCAAAAATTAAAGGCAAAGGTTAAATATCGAAATTTAACAAAAAAAGGACTTTTAAGAATCCCAAGTTTTGTGGAGTGGGCAAATTAATTAAAGAGTGGCATTTTGCCACTCTATTTCATTATTATTTCATGGTAATTGTGTTTGAGCATACCATCCAAATTCTTTTTCTTCAATGAACCTTTTAAAGGAACCAGTCAATGTAATTAAAGAGGTATTAGTTTCATCTCTGAACATATAACCTGTATAATCTCTGAGATCAGCACCTTGAATACCGTATCTAAGGGAAAAAGTTATTCTACTTAATACCTCGTCCCATTGACCGGTAAAGGGAAATGAATTTAATGTACCTGAAATACTTCCCGAAGGACTAAAATGTGAAATAATAAAGTCTCCCTGTTTTCCATTTGCATCGAATATGTCCCAAGGTTTCTTACTTATAGGTAATGTTGGTATGAATAATGGAATATTTGGCATAGTAATTTCTCCTTTGGATGTTTCAAATTTCAATAATTTAAAAAGAAAAGTATTTGAAATTTAGTTTGGTGGACTTGCTGGTTTTTGATCCCCAAATGCTACCGTAAATCCGTCTCCATCATTACTTGGTTCAGAAGGAGTTGCAAGTTGTAGGGTGTAAGGGGGGGGAATCATTGCAACACGTTGGAATGAGCTAAACCTCGGATTCATACCGTTTACCCGACAATTATTAAAAGTTACATGTCCAAAATTAGTCAATATTTTAGAAGTCGTGGGACCATATGGAGCCATTTCTACAATGAATTCAGCAAACTTCTTATCTCCCGTATAAGTTTGAATTGTAGTATAGCCCCATCCTAGTGTTCTATTTCTAAGATTAAGCTGCCAACGATTGTTGCGCAATTCACGAATATGAGCCCTCATAATGTTACCTGGCTGAACGGGTTTCTGCACAAAGTGGGGAGCGCTGAATCCATAAAGTTGAAACCAAGCCTGAAAAACTGGTTTCCCGCTAATAAATTGTGCGTCAGTACCTATTTGGATTAAACCATTGTTACCTGATTCACCTGAAATTCCTATCCAAAATGCAGACTGGGTGTCATTGCTACCTGTAAATGTAATATTAGGAACTTGCCACTGGGCAGCAATCATATTAAATCCTTGAGCACCATATGTTGTCGCATTAAGATAATAGCCCGACCAAATCCACTCGTGTCTAGGACACATATTAAATAAGAGTTGGTTTATTTCATTAAACAGATCATTTGCTTTAGTTCTCAATACATTTTCTTTATCGAATAACTTGCTTATTTCTCTACCGATGTATTCCTTTTCATGACCGACAGCTTCTCTCATATCATTTGCAAAAGCTCTTCGCTCAATCTCAATAAAATTTATTTCCTCATTAATCTTTTGTATGCTTTTGTTAATCGCATCTATTTGTCTCTTCGTTTCAGTATCACAGTCATTATAAGTGAAAGGCATGAAATCCTCCTGAATGATAATGTAATGTATTGATTCAAATTTATAATCCCAATTACATTAATTAAATATTCGAGTGAATGGTTGTTGATATTTACTTTTATTACCATCCCATACAAATTATTAACATCCGGGTTATAAATATCTTTATTTTGAAGATGGTATTTTAGTAACTATTCAGGATTAGTCTAGAGTGGCTTAAATGGTCACTCTTTTTTTTGTTTACATCTAATTAATTAGTATTGACAGAAGATTTTGACTTTTATTTCTTATATTTGTATAATAACTTGAAGCGTATTTAAATGATAGGGTGGTTTCATGAAAAAAAGAAAACGTTATATAACAGAAGAAACAATGATCAATATTGATGAAGATGTTTTCAAAATAAAATCTGAGGAATTAATTTGTGCATTATTTATTGATTATGTGAATGATAAACATGGAAAAATTGTGATCGAATTGAGGTGATACGATGACTAAGCAACTAGTTTTCAATAATCGTGAATACCATGTCACTGAAGATACAGAAAAAGTGATATTCAAAGACAATTCTAATCGACCTGTCAAAGTAAATTTTAGTTTTAGCAAAGATACAAATAAAAATAAAATAGCTAAGGATGGGTTAACCATTTTCTTTACAGAGGTATTTAGGGGGGATTATTCATGAAAAATAGGAAAGTAATTGATAATGAAGAAAGACCTCCATATACCGTTACACTACTAAACGAACCAAACTTCGAACACATGGCGAAAGCATTTCAAAATTTATACAATATGTCACAAAAGGAAAGAGAAAGTGAAAAAAATGACTCAAAAACAAAATGTTAAAGAGGATAAAATCGTCTACTCGAAAATTACTGGTCAGAGAAGACCTCCATGTACTAGCGTCAAATCTAATGAACCAAATTTAGATTTAATGGGTAAGGCGATAATCAACTTATATTATCAAACAAGAGAAGGGTTCGCAAAATGAAAAAGAAAACTGACGGAGAGGTAATTAAAATGGATGAACAAACAATCCACATTAAAGGTTTGGGAATGGTTACATCTGTAGGGGAATTAGATTTTGAAAAACTCATCAAGAGGCTATTGAAGAGTAAATACATCACTGGTTAATTAGAGGCAATGATTAGAAAAAAGACGATACCCAATAAAAGGATCGTCTTTTCAGTTTATCTTAATTTACCTTTTCGTTTAACCTTTACAAGGGGACTATATAATTCATGCTGATTTTTTATTGTCTGCTCGTCAAAATGGACATATTTTTTAGTTGTACTAATTTGACTATGCCCAACAATAGCCTGGACAGCAAATATTGAGGCACCTGAAGCTAACATTTCTGTTATAGACTGTCTGCGAAAATCATGACAAGTAAATGACTTTGTGATTCCTGCTTTTTTAACATACCTGTTTAAATTTCTTCTAAATGTGTCTTCAGACATTGGCTCACCATACCAATTCAAAAATAATTTCTTACTATCAAAGTGCGTCTCATTTTCAGTGATTAGTTCAATGAGCATTTTAATAACCAAACCTGATAGGGGAATAATCCTTGATTTTCTTCCTTTAGCCTTTTCAGCAGGTAAAACAATCCTTCTTCCATTTAGGTCAATATCATCAACAGATAAACTTATAGCCTCTTTAATCCTTAACCCTGAATCATACAATAGAAACATAATACACTTATCCCGAAACTGCGGATATTGACTTGTATCAGGGACATTGAGTAATTTTAGAATTTCCACTTCATTGAGAGGTTGAAATATTCTCTCATCCTCTTTTATAAATTTCACTTGTTCTGGTGGATTAATATTTGTTAATTCTTCTTTGAATAAAAAGTTATAAAATGTTTTTAAAAATCTTAAACGGGCATTTGTTGTCTGAATTGATAGTCCATATTCTTTTGTTTTGTAGTTAAAATGCTCTTCTCTAAGGTAGTTAATATATTGTCTTACAATTTGAGCAGTTAAAGCATTGACGTTTATGATTTCTGTTTGAAATTCACTTAACCATTTAATAAAAAAATTATAATGCTCATGGTAACTTACAATTGTAGGTTTTCTTAACCCTTCAGACTTCTTAGAGGAAAGAAAATAATCAAAAGCCTGTTTAAAAGGAAAATCTACTTTGTTTGATTCTTCTCCATTTGTTCTACTTGTAAGTCTTTTTCTTTTCATTTACGCCACCTCAATACACTTTTTATTAAGAAAATGTAGGCAACGTATCAACGTATTTTTGGTCTTAATATGTTGGATATGTTAAGAGGAAATTTGATTATTTGCTGCCTTAATTTGCTTTGTTAACTTTGTTACATTGAAAACAATGTTTAGAAAAATAGCAGTAAGGCTTCCTGTTACAATTCCACTGCTGGTAAGGATT
>NZ_JBGBPR010000060.1:0-7981 GCF_041106275.1 Neobacillus sp. BF23-41 | reverse complement strand
TTACTAAGTGGGGATTGACTGTTACTACCTCAATGTTTTGGTTATATAACCATTTTAATAGGTTAATCCAGTAATGGCCTGTAGGCTCCATACCTACTATTGCTGCATCTAAGTTTTTTAATCTTTTTAAATCTTGAATCCAGTTTAATAGTTTAACGAATCCCTCTTCATTATTTTCAAATGTTAAAGGATCTCCAACTACAATTCCACGGAAGTTAACTGCTCTTGCAACATGTAGTTGTTGAGCGATATCCACACCAACAATAAGATGTGTTTCGGAATTTCTTTCTATTAGTTGATTTTGTTTGTCTTGCATTTTAAAATTAGTAGGGCTTCCTCCTTAAGACTCTGAGTTAGATTGGACTCTATACTCATATCTTACTGAGGGGCTCTATTTTTTTCAAACCTGATATTTAACGATCTACAGGAAAGCTAAACTGCCCCGTTAGTGGAGCAAGCAAAAAATGCCACGGAACTTCTGGATTTTCAACTCTTGTATCTTTTCGTTGAAGAACTGTTTTTCTGTTTCATATATTATCGTATACAGAGCCAAAGTCCTCTTTTGCTTGCTGTATAGCTTCTTCCCAATATTTTATGTCATCTTGATTTTTTTTTAACTTTACTGTTTGATTTGTGTACTTGGCTAACATCTTGTGATAATTTAGTCTTTCTTCCATATATCTAATAACTTTTTTACAATCTTCATATGTCATTCCCATTGATAGTTTCTCCTTCCCTCGTAATAACTACATATTGTGAGTTAGATTTACCTCTCTCTTCTTCAGCTATCCTGCTTCGTTAATACAATAAGAAAGCCACCATTATGGCAGCTGGATCTTCAACTCTTGCACCCGTTAGTTAAACAAGCACGTTAACTTTTATTGCACTTTATGTTCGTATTGTGAATCCGCACCAAATGAGGCATAGCTATGCCACTCACTTATTGAATAATGGTGCACCACTTAAAGCGGATCTCTGCTTTGCCATGAGACGCTGGACACACTTTAAACTCACTTAACTAAATTGAGCTTTACGCCTCGCTAAAGGTCATTAGCGATAAGTCAAAATTTTGGCGTTATCTCTTTAACAAAACAACATTCGCCTACATAGGTTAATATTATCTTCGCTTAATTTATTTGTGTTCCGAATGTCGTGAAATTGGGATCGTTTTCAATTAACGCTATCTATGTATCTACAAAGTAAGTGGGTGCTAATTGATAGTTCAGGACTGACTTAAAGGATTCTCAACTTCCTCCTCATCAACTCTTTCGAACATTAGATTATTTCCAGGATATTTATCTACTCGCGGAGTTTCCCAGTATATCGACTTCAAAAACCCCTTGTCCCATCTTACTAGGCAATAATAGAGTCTATTATTAAGAACGGAGGAACAAGCGTTGATAGAAAAAACATACAGAAATCTACCTATTTACTGGCCTTACCTAAATCAGCCTTGTCCGTGCTATCTCTGTTACTATAATCTTTTTCCTAAACCATCAATGCACTTGTCTGGATTAATATTCCCAATGCAAATAGCACCCTTGTTATCAGTTCAACACGTACCTATACCATCTATTTGGAGTAACTTATCCAAAACTATTTATGGTTTTCAACCAGTTAACTACGTGACAAACACCAAGCCTATTGATCTGCTGGTTTTCGCCCCTCATCCCGACGACGAGACGCTAGGGACAGCGGGTGTGATCATGCGCTCAGTGGCGGCAGGAAAGCGGGTTCATGTTGTTATCTTTACGAATGGAGATGGTTACCCGAG
The DNA here is from genome assembly GCF_041106275.1 of Neobacillus sp. BF23-41. Classification (NCBI taxonomy): domain Bacteria; kingdom Bacillati; phylum Bacillota; class Bacilli; order Caryophanales; family Bacillaceae; genus Neobacillus; species Neobacillus sp. BF23-41. The sequence continues at coordinate 6,207 of NZ_JBGBPR010000060.1, read as the reverse complement.
GGCTGCCTCCCAGCTGCTCAAGAAGAACATTGACGAGCTCCGTCCCGAGGATTACTTCGAATTGGCGCGGGTGCGCCAGTTCGAAGTGTATGCTGCTACGGCGGAATTGGGACTAAAGCCGTCGGATATTACCTTCCTGGGCTATCCCGATGCCGGACTGGATCGTGTCTATAAGTCCGAGGGCCCCGAGCCTTTCCAGCAACGCTTTACCCTGATGAGAAAGACGTATAGCATGGTACACCCGGACTATCATTCGCTTGTTTATGGCATGCCTGCGCCCTATCTGAAGGAATTTGCCCTCTCCGATACAATGGACCTGATTAGGTGTCTGCAGCCAAAGGAAATCTACGTCACCGACGGTGCGGATGGGCATCCCGATCATCAAGCAGCTTACTCGTTTGTTCGTGACGCCGTGCAGGCGACTGGTTACAGAGGGCACGTGTATACCTATTTGATCCACAGCGGACCAGACTCCCAATGGCCATGGCCACGTGGGATTACCCCCAGATTGCCGTTTGAGGCACATGAGTATAAAGAAGGGCGAATTCCCAGCTTTGTACCGTGGCCTCCGCCAGTGCGGGTGCCAATGACCGAAACTGAAGCCATTCGAAAGTTGAAAGCGATTCGGGCTTATCGCTCGCAGCTTGCTACGGACAGGGAATATCTAGAATCGTTTATAAAGAATGAAGAAATTTTTTGGTGTATGGGTGGAGGTAATACTGAATAATATAAATCATATGCCTGGCGACAGTATGTTTCTAGTGACTCTGCTTATATGGATGAAAATGGTTATTTTGGATTTTAAGGCCGTATAGATGATGAAATTATAACAGCAGGCGAGAGCGTTGGTCCTAACGAACCTTTAGGTAATCTCATAGGTGAAGCAGGATAAATGTATTGAGTCATAATTGAATTTCCTTTCTATACACCATTTTATAAAATATCCTGCCCCGTTAGTGAATAAGAATAGGGATTACCGTAGCAATTGGAATATGGAAATGCTGAAAAGAGGTAGTAAAAATATGGGATTTGCTATTAAAAACAAACTTAGCATCACCAGTAGCTGTTGTTGGGTGATATTTAACAACAAACTTATTAGTAGCATGATTGATAATAGCTTTGACTTCTTTAACTTCATCATCACTAATAGCTTGGTCTAACACGATAGCATGAGGTTTAAAGTTAAAATCAGTAATATCATTCTTTACTACACGATTGATTTCCTTAATCATTTTTGCTTCCATCTTTGCTGAACCGAAATCACCGTAATTATTAGCGGTATTTGGTTGTTGAGCCATTACACTGGATCCAAAAGTTAAAGCCATTACACCTACTGTTAAAGTTGCGATTAGTTTTTTTATAATTAATTCCTCCTTCAAATTTGTTAGGAAAGGGAATAACCCCAACCTATTTTACTTTTACGATAACCTGCCCCGCAGTTCCTACTGGTTCAATATAAATAACTTCTTTATCTAGAGCCTTACTTGTAGTGTTTTTAATACACTCTCTTGTAATAGGACCCATGCTAAATCCTGTATTAAATTCCATTTTAAGAGTAGTATGGTCACTCTCAGGTGTTACGACATTGTTTGTCATACCTAGTTGTCCGACACCATTTTCTTGAAGAAACATATTAACATCTCTTTTGATTTCATCTAATTGTACCTGTGTAATAGGATTAACTTCGTTACCGATACCTTCTACTTCTATATCGTTTACTGGATCAATTGTAGGCATATTTCCATTTGGATTACCAAAAATGTTTGATACTTGTGGTACATCAATAGATACATCAGGCTTATGTCCATTGTGATTACCATTATTACCGTTACCATGGTTACCATTATTACCTTCTTTAGCAAAAGCATTTCCTGCAAAGATACCCATTGACATAACACCTGCAGGTGCGATTGATAATAATTTTTTCATTTATTAACAACTCCTTTTGAGTGTATTTTTATTGTTCAACTTTTCACAAGCATTATCATATTTGAGCAGCTATACATATAGAACCACCCTATTAATTAACTTTTGTTTTACATTATGCACTAGCTACGTTTTATTGTTTGAAAATGCTTTAACAGTCATAATAACTTCGTTCTCAAGTTGCTCATTTTTTTGTTCAATTCGTTTTCCGATAAAGAACACATCAATGAATGCCCAAATACCCAAACCACCAAGTGTTAATGTCATTGCAATTCCAAGTCCAACATCACCAGCGTAATAACGGTGACCGCCTAGGACGCCTAAGAAGAACCAAAGTGCATACGCAAGTCCTTTTGACTTTTGTTTTTTGCTCATTTCACCATTTACCATTGCAAGTTGTTCTGCTGATAAATCTTTTTTCATCAATAAGTTATTCAATATATGCCAACTCCTATTAGTTAATTTGTTTGCTCAATTTGTCACAAGACTTATTAAACCATAATAGGCACATAGTCACCACTTACCATTTGGTGAATGTTTTCTGACAGGATTGTAAGAAATAGGTTAGTTTTATAAGGTAAACCTGATTCTTATCTTTTTATATAGAAGGTAATTCAATACTTGTATCAACTTCGTGCTCGTTAGTTGAAGAAATCATTCCACAACGCTTAAATTATGACACCAAGAAATCAAAAAAGCCGATTTCCAAGTGGAATCGACTTCATAAGTATACTTCAACTAAAGCACTCGTTAGTTTAAGTGAACAACATCACAATATTTTGGTTGAATTATAAAAAGTGATACCAGTTAACGGCATGACTATCGAATATGTTGTACTGTTCTTTTGTAAAACTTATTCACAGTCTAAATTACTGTCCATTTCTTTCGAAAAATATTGTATTTGGCAATTAAAAAATGTTGTTTCTGACAGTATGTGATTTTGAATTTAAAAAAGCCGAAAATATGCAAGAAATGAATAAAAACTTGCATAAGTTTAAGGCAAAATAATCCTCATCAGGAGTAAAGATGAGGATTATTTAAAGATACAGTCACATTTTTTAACCACAGAAACAAACTGCACCAACAATGATTAATAAAATAAACAACACTACTATGAGTATAAAATCATCGCACCCACGTGCAGGAAAGCAACCTGCATGAACAGGAGCTGCATAGGAGTAAGACAATGGAGGTTGGGGAAGAACATTTGCGCCAGCAGTAATCGGTAAGGCATTAGTAATCGGTAAGGCATTATCCATTTTTTACACTTCCTTTCGAATGTATAGAAAGCTAATATGACATTACACTATATATTACACTTAGAGAGGAAATTGGAGCCCGTCTATATAATAATGGGCATGACTTAGTGGCGATCGCTTTTGTAATTAAAAAACCATAGAGTGGGCTATTGATTTCAAATGAAGAAGGTTAAAGCCAAATGAAATAACTAGATTCAGACATCTTTGTAAAAAAGGTGGGTTTTTTTTTCGGATATCCTTCAACTCCCTGAGTTTGATACGAATATCTCTTGAATGATCACTTATTCGCAGGATTTCATAACCCTTATAAATAGAATGACGGGTAATTGGAATGAATCTAGATCATTTGACTTCGTGAAGGCATAGTTAAATAAAGGAGTTAGCTATTACTCCATATATTACCATATAATGTACATCTCCACGCCGCCCCTGGAGGCATTCCCTTCCATGTCTCAACGGGTCAATTGCCCTCTCATTCCTTCGTGTCATGCCTTTCCAAGGGGTGGAGGCCAGTTATGCTAAACTGATGGGTCACAGTGCCCTTTTGTTGAAGAAACCTGGTACTACGTACATATTTGAAATCCTACGAATAAGACAACATTCAAAATTAAAGTTAACTATTTTAATTGTTACATTTTATAAACTAATGTTTTATTTCTAAGCTGCTAAAGGGATTAATTCCTGTATTTTATTTGGACAGTAAGACTCGTTCGTCGTGCTATTCCTATAAAAATCCTTGCTAGTTTACCGTACAGTTTCATGTTTGTCTTTTCATTAATGACTTCCATCCCATCTGGACATCTAGTGACTCCATTGAGGATATTTCATCTGGAGTTGGAAATAAACGAAGGGTTGCGATTGAACCTTTGCACGAAACATCGTTAAACACTCGTCGTAACTCTGGAAAGACAACATCCACCCATTGATTTATTTGATTTATAGACATGAAGAGACGTTTTACAATCACATCACGGTTAGACATTAGAACTCTAAGTTTCTCAAATGATTCTGAGGAAGGGCGGATAAAGGAATAGTATCCGTTTTTGACCATATCTGCGATGACGAGTGCATCTTTTTTACACTCTTAGATTGGGTATTATCACGATTCTCTTTATTCCTTTTTACTAAGTGAGGATTGACTGTAACTACCTCATTTTTTGGTTGTATAACCATTTTGATAGGTTAATCCAGTAATGGCCTGTAGACTCCATACCTACTATTACTGCATCTAAGTTTTTTAATCTTTTTAAATCTTGAATCCAATTTAACCCCTCTTCAATATTTTTAAATGTAAGAGGGTCTCCAACTACAATTCCACGGAAATTAACTGCTCTTGCAACGTGTAGTTGTTGAGCAATATCCACACCAACAATAAGATGTGTATCGGAAATTCTTTCAATTAGTTGATTTTGTTTGTCTTGCATTTTAAAATTCATAGTAGGGCTTCCTCCTTAAGACTCTGAGTTAGATTGGACTCTATACTCGTATCTTACTGAGGGGCTCTATTTTTTCAAACCTGATAATTAACGATCTACAGGAATGCTAAACTGCTCCTTTAGTTCAATAAGAAAGAGCCTCCAAGAAATAGCAGCCGCTAGTTCTTAAACCCATTTAGTTTAAGAGTGGGAATCTTCGATATTTTGTAGATTATTCAAAAGAATACGCTAGCTTAATTAATATTCCTTCACTAAAGGCACCGCCAGTAAAAGTAATTAGAAACTGTCGTTTGTAATTCCGATAATTGCACCGGTATTCCGTTGTTAGAATTAGATGCCGCACTAACACTATAACCCCCTGCGAGTAATAGCAGTTACTCCGACATGACATAAAAATGACTTTCATTCATATGGTTAACTATCGACTACAATGGGGGGAGAATATGGACGCTAAAGTGATTGTGCTTATCATCATATTGTTGTGCGTGCTTTTTACATGGTTTGTGAACAGGTTGAAAAAACGGAGCAAAGAAAAGGAGTTCGAAAAAAAACAAAATAAAATCCGAAGCATATTAGACGAACACCAATTTACCGTTCTGAGAAGATTTTCCACTCCGAATGACTATCATCATATTTTTTATGATGATGAAAATAAGCGCATTTTGACGATCCATCTGTCCGAACCAGAAAAAACAGAACTCATAAACACCAATAAGATTATCCATTGCGAATTATTTGAGGATGAATCATCCATCATTAAGTCTTCGAGAGGTCCGCAAATAGGCGGTGCCATCGTTGGTGGGATAATCGGGGGAAGCACTGGCGCCATCATCGGTGGATTGAGCGGCGAATCGAAACAGACGGGTGCAGCCAGGATCATCGAACTGAGGATAACGGTTGATGAGATTTTAAAGCCGTTGTTTAAATTCCTATTTTTGCATCGTTATACTCCCATTGAAAAGACCTCAACCGAATATCAAAAAGCGATGAACGAAGCGTTGGAATGGCAAAGCCTCGTCGCTGTTTTGATGTACAGGAATCGAAATGAACAGTGAAACCTTGTTTATGAACCGAAAAGACAAGTGAAGTTTCCTTGTCTTTTGCTTTATCATCCCTTGTGATGGGACTTTATCCCAACAGAATTCAAAAATAGAAAAAACAGTAAAAATAATCGGGCGCTGCTCGATTATTTTTTTGTTCCATCCTTTTATACTCCCCGACCGCTATTCCAAAGGGCACAATCCGAATGTGTTTCCCTATAATCTGGAGAGAGTGATGACACATGCGGATGACATGATCAAGGATTTAATCGCTGGACAGACCGCGGAGCAAGTAGCAAAAAAATTCGGCTTCAAAGTCGAAGTGTCCCACTTCTAAGAGGCGAATTAAAAAGAGTTAGGAAACTGTAATGGTTTGCCTTTTTTGCTTAGAAAAACACCGTTTGTTATGCGAATTAAATATGCCCGATTCCAAAATTTTAATTGAGCGATAAAAAATTTTTTTATTAAGCTAGTCGAGTAGAAGGGAGCCTTTCTACCTTGCGGTAAATTGTACTCCACCCCCCTCACAGAACCGTGCTTGCACTA
>NZ_JBGBPR010000059.1:0-8594 GCF_041106275.1 Neobacillus sp. BF23-41 | reverse complement strand
TCTTATAGACTTGTTAAGCTTTTTGTCACTATGGTCTGGCTTTCCAACTGTTACTTTCCATTGTTTTGTTTCTAGTGACCGAGGCAAGTTTTCCAATACGTTAGCTTCTGAGTCCTTTGGCATTATCATTGTACTGAAATGCTGATGAAGACCACTGAAAGGGATAAAGATGAGCTTTTAAATGCCTTGAATGAAATTTTCTCCAAAGATTATGGCTCAAGTCTTTTTCAGTGGAGAGTTGAGATTATAAAACCAATGGTAAGCCTTATAGGGTTTGAGAAGAATAATTACAAATTTGTTTTGACTTCATATGGCAAAGAAGTAGCAGAACATTCTTGGTTTGTTAGATTAAGGTATCATAGATTATTTCCTACTGGAGTCCTTTATGAATTTTATATTGTTAAAGATAAAAATAATAAATGGTTTGTTTGGCATAGAAACAGATAAAAAGAGTGGAGAGGTATTTAAGCCTCTCTTCTGTTTTGGTATGCTTTCTTATTAATGTTAATCAAATCTTCTTACTCAAAGAGCATAATTTAATCACTTTGCTAAACTAATGGAGGCTTGAGTTCAAGAAAGTAAGGCTGGTTCGGCAGCCTTTTCCTTATTCGACTTGAGACGTTTATTTTTGGGGGTATTGGTGTAATTATTATTCTATCAAGAATGTACATTTTTCTACAATAGATGCTAAATTTAGTTGGGATTTGCTGCGGCAGTCCTTTTTTCTTTTTGTAATGAAGGGCACTTTCAATGGAAGAAGTGGTAATATTAAATTCCAATTAATAGTTATAGGAAGTGATAAAATGTTCTTTTATTATTTAATGCTCATACTTGGAGCCTTATTTGTAATAGGAGCAGTATTTGCCTTAATTGTTATGTATGGTACTAAAGACTTTCGATTATTAAATGTAGGTAAAAGCCTTGGAATCTTACTTCTTGGTGTTTTACTTTTAGCGATTACTCTCCCAAGCCTAAAATATGTTGTGCTAAAGAAATTTGATGTCGTCAGTGGGAAATGTGTCATTGAAATAGATTCATCAGGTCGTTCTCCTGAAGCGGACTTTAAAATGCTCAATACAGATGAAATGTTTACCTTCAGAGATATTCCTGCACTTGATGCTTATGGAAAGTCAATCCCTTATTTTTGTAAGGTGACAGTTACAAAAGACCATATGTTTGAAATTAGTTATAAAATATATGATGCTAAAACACGAAAGTTAATATTAACAAGTAAATAACTTATGTTTACAGTTATAAATGATAAAAGATATTCTTACTTCTTTTTACCCTTGATAGATACTTCAGTTTGTAAATAAATGTTCTTAAACTAACGGTAGCTTGAGTTAAGGAGCAGCTTCCATTCTCGGCGGCTTTTCTTATTCAAGTAACGGAGCAGGATAGTTGAAGAAGAAATGATATAATTTTTCTATGTGTAGATTTGATTAAAGGTAATTAGAAAGGATTTTAATTATGTGGAAAAAACTAATGAAAAACATCTGTGACGACTCGATATTTAATGAACCTGCTTTTAAAAATCAAATAGAGGAAATTGAAGAGAGATTCAACCTTAATCTTCCACGTGAATTTATTAGTTTTCTTAAAGAAACTAATGGTGCTGAAGTTAAAGGTGCTGGATTCTCGTCCACAAAATTAATAATTGAGTTAAATTCTGATTTTAGAACAGATGAAATTTTCAAAGAAACTTATATGCCTTTAGACTGTTTTTTATTTATTGGTGGTTCAGGTAATGGTGATTACTTTGGATATTCGATTGTAAATGGTGATATTCAAACAGAAAATATATACCTCTGGAATCATGAAACTGATAGTCGCGAATGGATTGCACCTTCATTAGAGCAATTATTTATTTGGTGGAGCGAAGGGGAAATAAGTGTATAAATAATCTATTGAACTACCATGAAAATAAGTTTCTTCAACATTAGAAAAATGACAATATTTAAGAAGACCCTGCACAATCGTTAAAAAAGAGGAGAGCGATAATTAATAAGTTTATGGATTAGGGGTGACTGGATCAAGGTTAGTATCAGTATTGACACTTCCTAACCATTTTCATTCTCTGTGGTGCAGCACTGATTTTGTGCTGCATGGATGGCTAACGGGTGCTTTACTTCAATAAGGAGTAAGGCTTTTTTACTGCACTAACGGGGCAAACTTGTGGTAGCCCTCGTAAAGACAATGCGGCTTTAAAGCCTATTCTTTCGAAACCCCTAGCTTCAGCTATGGGGATACTCATGATATAAAATAAGGGCTTAATCTGATGATACTTTATATAAACTGATGCATAAGCTAGTAGGGAGCATCAGCTATACCGCCATACATTTAACTTCCTCAGTGCTTTATTATGCGTTCGGTGCATTAAAGCCAGATAAAAAAGCCCTAAAAAAAACAAGGGCTTTTTTTATTTGTAAAAAATTAGGATGGATGCTTTTAATTAATAAAAGACAGTTGCTCCAATGATAATTAATAAAATAAACAAGACAACGATTAAGGCAAAACCTCCGCCATAACCGTAGCCACCACAACCGCCGAAACCTCCATATCCGAACATAAATATCCCCTCCTTTTAAAGATTATTAATTAATAAAAGCCTCCGAATCCTCCGCCGTAACCGCCGTAACCGCCGTAACCGCCGTAGCTGCCGCCAACAAAAGATGCTCCAATAATAATAAGAAGGATAAACAATACAACTACTAATGCGAACCCTCCACCAGCTCCTACACCATCCATTTAATAACCTCCTTTAAATCTATTCAATACAAAATATGATTAAATCCAAAAGGTGTCAGGGCTCTTGCGAAATACAAAAGCCCAATATCTACTATTCATTACAAGAAACTGCATTATGTAGCAAAAAAAGGACTCCTTAACTCTAAAAGTGCTTAGTTAAAATAAAAAATAAAAAGGCTTAACTACCGTGGTTCTTCATATAAACAGATGCATAATCTAGAAAGTAGCCGCTATAGACCATATTAAAGCATAGACATAGACCTTAAATCAGGAATAGCCTCAATCAAAAAAAGCCCTTCAAGAAAGGGCTTTTTTAGGTTCTTCTTTGAAACATATTACTGCACTTACCATAATTGATACGAATTGGCCTTTGGGATTAAGGTAGCTAAAGGGAAGAAGTTAAGTTTGTGAAGAAATGTACTTAAAGTAAAGCGTGCAAGAGTTGAAGATTCAGCTGCCATTTGGGCGGCTTATTTTTTGTTAAGCTAACGAATATTTGTTAAGGTTTACTGTTGTCCCAGATAGAGGTTTCTAATTCTATCGTTGTAGTCATAATAGGAGTCATAAGTTATGTAACGGGTACTACGAAGGAAAGATTGGATATGGTAAGCGGTAGCCGTGAATGATCAGGTTCTATCTATTAAACTAGGTTACCATTAAGAGAGGTTACCTCAAAATCCCAAAATTTAATTACTGAAACACAATTGTAGAGGAATAGAAAAGGTGAAACACTAGTAGGTGCTCACCCTTGTCCTCCTTAAAGGTAACCTTTTCCCCTTATACAAGAGGCTTATCAATTAAAGTAGCAAATTCAAGCTCATGGACATGTCCATCATCTAGGGTAGTGATTCCTTTGACAAAGTGTACATGCTTACCATTGCCAACTGGGATAGCAGGACCTGTTTGTATTCCTACCTCATGATGATGATCTAAAAAGTCGGTATTAGTTAATAGTACATGTACATGACTATCACCCTTTGGAATTACTTCACCTGTAACCCCTGCAAAACGATGATTATGTCTGTCCTCTCCTTCTTCAGCTAATTTGGTACTTGCCAAAAATTCATGAACATGTGTTTGAGCAGATTCTTCAGAATTTGTTTTTTTGTTAGACTGCTCTTCATTTTGAGATTTATTTCTTTCATAATTTTCTCTTCCCCTTTGAACTTTACTCATAAAATGGAACCCCCTTTTAAATTAGAATACTGTTTATAATATTAGTAATGGTAAGGTTTTATGAAAAAAAGATTTTCTTTATCTTTTGCTTCAAATGAATATACTTTTCCTTCTTTTTGATATAAAAAGCTTACGTGCCCGTTTGTACTAATTTGTGAAGGAATGTACTTAAAGTAATGGGTGCTTTAACACAGTAATGAATAAAATTAATAAGCATAAAATATCCAAGTTTTTATGAACAACTTGCATATTTTAACTTTTTTTACATTCAAAAAACATTCTCCCACATACAGCATTTTTTTATTTCCAAATACACCCAGAGTCTCCAAGGCAAGACCTAAAAGGCTAATCTATGGATACATATAAACAAAGATAAAAGGTGCACCATTCGTAGGTTTTGTTGTTGATACTGTATTTAACTGCCCGATAGTTTAAGGAGTGAACCCTCGTTCTATTTATTGGTAGCTCTTCGTAGATATTAATGAATATAACGAATTGGAGGAGAATAAATGCGCGCAATTGAGTACACAAAATACGGCCCCCCCGACGTTCTTCAACTGAAAGAGATAGAAAAACCTTCTCCTAAGGAAAATGAAATCCTGGTAAAAATAAAAGCGACAACCGTAACGGTAGCAGATATTCGGGCACGGAGTTTTACAGTTCCTCCCGCTTTTTGGCTGCCTGCCCGAATAACACTTGGTTTTAGACAACCCAAAAAAACTACATTGGGGATGGAGTTAGCTGGGGAAATTGAGTCAGTAGGGAAAGATGTCAAAAGGTTTAAGGAAGGTGATCAGGTTTTTGCTGCTTCTCTATTGGGTTTTGGTGCTTATGCCGAGTATAAGTGTCTGCCTGAAGATGGACCAGTATCTATTAAGCCCTCCAATTTAACATATGAGGAAGCAGCTGCCATTCCGATTGGAGCACGCACTGCATTGTATTTTCTTAGAAAAGCTAATATTCAGAGCGGTCAAAGGGTTCTAGTTTATGGTGCTTCAGGAAGCGTAGGAAGTTATGCAGTTCAGATTGCCAAGTATCTTGGAGCAAATGTTACAGGGGTATGCAGTACCACAAATATAGAATTGGTAAAATCTCTTGGAGCGGATCAGGTAATTGATTACACTGCAGAAGATTTTTCGAGTAAAGGCGAGACTTATGATGTGATCTTTGAAGCGGTTGACAAGAGTTCGTTTTCGGATTGTATGAAATCGCTAAAGAAGGACGGAACCTATATAAATGTCACTGTACCGTTACCAGGTGTTCGAATGCTATGGACTAAATTGACAAGCAGCAAAAAACTAATATTGAGTCAAAACTCACCTGAAACTTCAGAAGCTCTAGATTTTCTTAAAGAACTTGTTGAGACGGGGAAGTTAAAAGTGGTCATTGACAGATCCTATGCGTTTGAAGAGATCATTGAGGCTCATAGATATGTCGAAAAAGGACACAAAAAAGGAAATGTCGTCATAACTGTGGAACCTAATAACAAATCCTAAAATATGAGGACTATAACAAGATGATATGTACCAAATAATGTAGTAGTAGGCGGTAATCCCGCAAAAGTAATTAAACAAATAGAATAATAAACTAGGCCTTATTGGTTTAATAAAGAACTTAAGTTGATGGAATTAGAATTATATGGAAAACAGAAAGGAATCCAGGTTACACGTATCTTTCGTTCACCCATAAACTAAATATGGGGTGATGAATGTGTTATTACGAAATCAAATGGACACCACTTCTTATCAACAAAAGTATTTTCGTCCATCATGTTTACCAACTTTAAATTTGAGATTTAATAATGGGGATTTTTTCTTACCATATTATGAAAAAACTCATGACCAAATTCAAGTACCAAAAGAATTAACTAGAACCCCAGAAGATACCCTGCTTAATTATTTTAGCATTTTACGTGAAGCAGAAAATATGGGAGGGCGAAGTTGCGGTTCGATTGGTCAAGCACGTATTCCATTTCCGCTTGCATACAATTTTTTGTCTAAGAATTATCAAATAAAATTAAGCTATGAAGATTATTTAAATTTATTTGCTGGGGTAGGTCATACGAATTTGATAAAGCTTTGTCAAGTGCCAGATGGAAAACGGGGAATAAGGTTTTTTTATGAAATTGAAACGATAGAGGGGTTTGAGGGCAAGAGGGCTGAGTATTTTGGCTATTCATACGGATTTATCCAGCTTATTCACGAAGAAGGAGGTTATCGAATATCAGATTTGCAACAGCATCCGGAGGACTTTCTATGCGCACCTTATCATGGATGGAGTCATGATGGGGAATCAGTAATAGAGGTGAAATATGGAAATTGGTGCAAGTTAATTCAGGTAATATACCCAACTATAAAAAGTGGATATGTTAAAAATATTTGTTTTCACGGTAAGGATGGTGCTGATCATTGTTTAATGTTTATTACATTAACAAATGGAACTGACATCGAAATTGCTCAATTTCGCAAAGTGGGCATTGAAAAGTGGAAACAGATAAAAATGAAGCCCGAAGAAGAGTGTTTAACAGAAAAAGGGGACTGATAAGTTATATACTTTTTGAAATCGGTGCGCTTGTATATCAAAAAAAAGGCTGTTGCGACAGCCTTTTTCTTATTCTATTAAAGGTTGCAGGTTAATGAAAGAAGGATATTAAGAAATTGGAGAGGAGAGTAGTTTGGGAGAAAGTTAAATTAAGTTGCAGAACAGATAAATTTTTTTAACTAATGCTATTAAAAACTGGAGGAAAAATTTATTAGTTAACGTTACGCTTGTTATTGTTTGATAAGTAATGAAATTTTTCTTAATTTTAACACGTAGTAAGCGATTGTGGGCATGGATGCAATTATGCTAGCGGCTCAAGCTGTGGTAGTGGATGTTCCTCTATAGGGAAAATTGGATTTATAAAGCCCGTCAACCGAAATAAAGAGGGTCGCCGGTCGATAAGAGAGATTCATAAAGCCCGTCCACCGGAGAAAAGAGGGTCCTCGGTCGATAAGAGAGGTTCATAAAGCTAACGGGTTCCGTTTCCTATCGCAAAACCCGAAAATGCAATCAAAAATGTAATTAAATTTGTACCGCTTTTTGTATCTGTTCTTGTAATGAAAATAAAATGGCTCAGTTCACTATACTGAGCTATTTCTCCTATCCATTTTCGATAGCTTCTTCAACTAACGCACCCTATAGTTTAAGTAGAAACCTTCACAATCTCTTATACATGTTAACATAAGTTCTAGAATCTAACTCATTACAAAAAGATGCTTTACCTATTCCGGAAAAGCGCCCAATAATTGAATAAAGATATATCAGAAATGATCATATGTATAGGGATTATTTCTTCAAGAGATATACCTTATTCTTTCCGTTCAAGTGAATGAGTACAGACACCTAATTTTTTTATTTCTTAGCAATCTATTTTCGATTGAGTGTATGAGGAGGTTCTTCCATCCATTCTCGTTCAATCAACATTTCTATTCCATCTTTACCGTAAATCATGATCTCTATAAGAAATTTGGAGTATTGCGTGGCCAAGTCGATTCTCGATGCTGTGGAAATTGCGTGGCCGATATAGGTAATGGCGGTTGAATTAGCCAATGTAATCATCCCCAGAATGAGTCGATCTGAAAAGGGGGACACGGTCGATAAAGATACTGTAGCATTGATCATTGAGTTTTCTGGAAGATCATCTTTAGTTAGAGTATCGTTTAAAAACTCTATTTGCTTTTGGGCCAGTTTCTTTCCTCGAATTAAATAATTTTTGATGTTTTCATCTTTGACAATCTGAATAAATGCCGTTAAAAAAGTTTTGCCAAGAAGGTTACGTTCACTATTGAAAAATATATCAGTTAATTCTAAAACATTTAATGGCCGCCTGGGTTCAAACCATTTAGATAAAATAGTTCCCTTTTCTTTTAGGAATTCGATGCGATCTGGATAGGGAATAAATTGAGGCCTATCATAGATTCCTTTTGTAAGCATCATCTCGACTGACTGATTATAAAACTCTAACAAAGAAGTTATACGTTTTGAAAAAAACAAACGTACGTCTTCACGGGCTACACTTGTCAACAACATGCCATCATTCATAATCGCAATCTTGCACATACTGTATAAATAACTAAGTGAAATAGGATCGGAAAATAAAGGGGGTGCAGATAAGTTTACATCCTCCTCCGTATATCCCCTTGGAACAGGGAACTTTTCTTGAATAAACATGTTCTTAATCTCTTCAAGATAGGTTTGAGTGGTATTCAAAGATTCAGAAAGTAATGGTCTTAATTCTTCATCTTTAAGGTGTTTTAAGAAATATTTCGATAAACAAACGTTCATACTATCACTAATATAAGTTGACCATAGCGCCCCAATCTCTGTTGATGTAAAACCGACCTCATGCTTGTTATTCATTGCCCCTTCTCCTTCCAAATATTGAACTTCGTTTTAATATAATTCCCTTTATAGCATTATGCGTAAAATTCGAGGTTTCTATGAATGGCTTGTTGGAAGTTAATTAATCATAGAATAAATATTTGGAGCTTTCTTGCATCATATTCTATAATCTGACCCGATTGCTGAACAAAGATCAAACAGGACTCTTCCACTCCCTCAGTTTGATACGAATATCTCTCGAATGCTCACTTATTCGCAGGATTTCATAACCCTTGCAATTGGATTTA
>NZ_JBGBPR010000058.1:0-9061 GCF_041106275.1 Neobacillus sp. BF23-41 | reverse complement strand
CTAAATAAAATGACTCCGGCACAATACCGGAGTCACTTATTAGCAGCTTAAAATATTCGGTCTTTTTTTAGACTGTCCATTTTATGGGTCACAGTTCATATATTGGGGCAGCTTTTTTATTGTGAATCATTGGACGTAAGCTAACGGGGGCGTTTACTCCACGGGTGAAAGAGTGAAGGAAAAATAAAAAACCACTCAGAGTGGTTTTTTAATCTTGCATTGCTCCTGCCTCTCGGGAAGTCATTGCACCTTGTCCTTGACTTACATCCTTTTGTATTTCTTGTTTTACTTTTTGTGCATCAGTTCCCGCAAATTCTGGCCTCATAATAGAACCCACATTTTCTTTAGCTTGTTCCTGTTGCATAGAATTCCTCCGCATTTTATTATTTAACAATCTTATTATTTACAAAAAAACACTCGGTATATCCAGAGGATTTTTACCCCTTTTTTATTAGTCGCCTTACAAACCATACTTGTATAAATAGTATCTCGTATAAGAATGGATAGCATAGAGCTGAATGCCACCATTTCCATCCATCGTGAAAGTGTTCATATCCAGAAAGATAAAAAGAATACTCAAATGCAGTTGAAAATACAGACCACGCAAGGATATATGTAACCTTGACTTTCCTGGTTCGTTGATAAGGATACCAATTAATCAAGAGAATTGTAGCTGCTGGATAAATACCTAGAATAATAAGGGTAGTTTCCCAATCAATAACCTGTGGTTCAAAGAATCCGTACCAGTCCCATTTATCTGTCCATCTGTCAGTAAATTCTGCTGAGAATAGCCCCCAGAAGATCGAAGCATAATATACAATAGCTTGTAACTTCTTTTTGGTTAATAAGGCTACGGTATTAAAGGTCAATACAGAAACATAAAGATACCACATAATCTCCCTCTTTTGTCTGTTGATAAGTATAGGATGTGTTTGTGGTATTTTTTTATTATATATTATGTTTGTTTTTTCACTCGTTACCCAACATTTCTGACTAAAATGTGGGTACATATATGTTAATAATTCGAATATTTGGTTATCTGCTATTCCATATCCATTTTTTTATACTCTGTTGTTAAGAATCTAAAATTTATTCGCTGGTTAGATAGAACGAAACAGTATAACGCTGGGAAAAAAGGTTAATTTAATGAAAGAATTTCAGATGATGAAGAAAGAGGAGTAAAAATGTACACTCAAATTGACAAAATGGGAAGCAAATTTAATTCAATACAAAGAGATATATGGATTCATCACGATTTATTTAGTCCTGGATGGTGGGGTATTGTTATCTTTAATGTTTTATGTCTTATTTTGTTCTTATTTTTAATGGACCGTTATAGAAGGTTGTTAATTTCTTTTGCTTTTTTAGTGAATTTTGAAATTGTGGGGCTTGTAAATGAAATAGGCAATAATTTCGATTTTTGGAGTTATCCCCACCAGTTAGTTGTTTTGTCACATCGTTTTAATGCGGTAGATTTTGCAGCGGTTCCAGTAATTATGTCTTTGACCTATCAATTCTTTAGTAAATGGAAAGCCTATTTTCTCGCTACTATTGTTATATCAGCAATAATGTGTTTCATTGGGGTACCCATCTTTGTTTATTTTGGATTGTACAAGTTAGAAAATTGGAACTATTTATATTCTTTTTTAGTTACAGTTTTAATGTTAATAATATCTAAGTTAATCATTGAAATTGTAAGAAATAATGCGAAAAGATATTCACATTAAAATCTTCTTTAGTTGTTTTTTCTTGTTCAACTCCCATGAAGATTTAAAAAGCACAAAACCCAAAAAAGAGCAAAACAAACAATTCATATTTTAATAAAAAAATGACTTGTGTTTAATCTAGGACGTCAATCCTTTACTAATCCATTGATTTGTATCTTTATGTTAACTAATACAATTTCATGAATAACATAATAATACCTCGATGAAGGAGTGTATAGGAATATGGATTTTCAAGGAGAGGACCTTGTCATTGCAGGAAAATGGATACTGGGTGTTGGCTCACTAATTGATGCAATCGGGCAAACACACAAAGTTTATCGGGGAGCGACCAGGGTAAAGATTTAATCGCAAAAGGAAATGGAATTGAAGCTTTCGGAAATTCCTTACAAGCCATCGGGAGAACTAAGTTGTTAACACCAAAGAGGGAACTATCACAAATATATACCATCTTAGGTGCCTGGCTTCAGGCTGCTGGTAATACTACGAATGCAGTTGGTGTAGATATTGAAATATACGGTCCAGAAGAGGAAGGAACAGTGATAGATACCCTTGGTAGCGGAATACAAGGCCTTGGTGCAGCATTTGAAGCTGTAGGTGCAACCCTTTTAGAAGAATCGGACTATAGGACTCTTACAATATTTGGAGGTGGTTTCATTTCTTTAGGCGCTTTCTTAGGATCGATCGGTAATATCTATGTTTTAAACAAAAAAAATGTAATAGGGGAACAAATTTTATTGGTTGGCAGCTGGTTTCAAGTTCTGGGTTCATTTTTGTTAATTAATGCCGTTACCATTGAGTTCGAACACAAGCCACCTTTAAAACCTGAAAACGACTATTCTTATCCCTATTCTTATAATTCCTTCTCTAATATTGAAGAGATGTACTCAAAATAAAGGGTACAATACTAGAAGTTCCAGCTGCCATTTTGGCAGTTTTTCTTGTTGTGCTATCGGGGGAGGTTAGTGCAAGAAGGACTATTGTACTTCTATATTATATTTCTTCAGCTAACGGTCAGGTTAGTGTATAAGCAGAGGACAACAAAAAAACCGCTTCAATGCGGTTTATAGATTCAATATTTAAGTTATACCGTCTTAGCGTGCAATTTAATCAATATCATTGTTGGTAGGCTCTACATATTGTTCATTTTTAGGACCTCCAAATTGTTTGTTAATCTCCTTAGCTAATTCATCTAAAAAGTCATCAGATAAAAAGGGACTATTTTCTTTGAACATATAATACCTCATTTCCGTGTGGAATTTTAAAATCTTCTACGAGGTTGAAATAATATCTATATTACTAACATTACCACTGACCTAAAGTTTTAATCTTTTTACATAAATTTCATTTACTTTTGCTATTTACTGGAGTAATATAATCACAGTTTCAAATTCTTAAGTCGCTGAAACCATATGGTACGGGGGAACCATTTTTGTGGGTTGTTATTTAATCCACGGGGTGAATCCTTTTAAGGTAGGGCTACTCAAAGGTCCGAATCCGACAGCTAACCTCGTAAGCGTTAAATGAGAAGGAAGGTGGAGCTTGTGACACAAGAAAAATGACGTGTCTACAGGTCTATTTACTATGGCTTGTAGGCACTTTTTTTATTTATATAAAAAAATTGTTTTTTTTGTGGAAATTACTGTTTAAAGGGTAATATAAAACTATTAACACTATTGGGTGGTGAGTATTTAATGATTTCAGCCTTAAAAAGGTTTTTAATTGGACGTCCTTTGAAATCCAATGAATTAGGAGAACAGAAACTTAACAAAACGAAGGCATTAGCTATCCTTTCATCTGATGCTCTATCATCGGTGGCATATGGTCCTGAACAAATACTGATAGTTTTAGTTACAGTTGGTGCAGCTGCATTTTGGTATTCAATTCCTATCGCAGTTGGTGTATTAATACTTTTAGCAGCTCTTATCTTGTCTTATAGGCAAATCATCTTCGCGTATCCTCACGGTGGGGGAGCATATGTGGTTTCAAAAAATAACTTAGGTGTAAATCCTGGCTTAATAGCTGGAGGCTCTCTATTGGTAGACTACATACTAACTGTTGCTGTAAGTGTGTCTGCTGGTACTGACGCTATAACATCTGCCTTTCCGACCTTACATAAATTTAATGTCGAAATTGCGATTGTATTCGTCATTTTAATTACAATTTTAAATTTAAGAGGAGTAACGGAGTCCGCATCAATTTTAGCCTACCCCGTGTACTTGTTCGTATTAGCGTTGTTCATATTAATTGGTGTGGGAATTTATAATATTCTAACAGGAGGAGTTTCCCCTGAATTACATCCCCCAATTGGTACTCCTGTTACCGGAATCAGTTTGTTTATTCTGTTAAGGGCGTTTGCCTCGGGAAGTTCCGCCTTAACTGGGGTTGAAGCTATATCCAATGCCATTCCTAACTTCAAAGATCCCGGACCTAATAATGCTTCCAAAACGTTAATGATGATGGGCGCATTACTTGCCATATTATTTTCAGGAATTATTTATTTAGCCTACTATTATGGGATTACGCCAAGCGCAGAGGTAACCGTTGTATCTCAGATTGCTGAGGAGACTTTCGGACGGAATTTCATGTACTTTTTTATTCAAGGTACTACAGCATTAATTTTAATCCTTGCTGCAAACACAGGTTATTCTGCTTTCCCATTGCTGGCGGTTAACCTTGCAAAAGATAAGTTTATTCCAAGGATGTTTCTTGTTAGAGGGGACCGACTAGGATACTCAAATGGCATCATCATACTTGCAGTCACTTCAATCATTTTAATTATTGCTTTTAAGGCAGAAACAGAGCATCTAATTCCACTTTATGCTGTTGGTGTGTTTATTCCATTTACCTTGTCCCAAACTGGAATGATCGTTAAATGGATTCGCGAGAAACCTCAGGGGTGGCTTCCAAAACTAATAATTAATACAATAGGGGCCATTATTAGCTTTATTGTCACAATGATGTTCTTTTTAACTAAATTCACTCAAGTATGGTCGGTATTAGTTTTTTTACCAATTATTCTCTTTGTTTTCTACCGAATTAGAAAGCATTATGAAGCAGTCGGTGCCCAGCTTAGCCTCACAACTTGTGAACCATTGATGCCAATTGAAGGAAATGTACTAATAGTTCCTGTTGCTGGCATGACTAATGTGGTAGCGAATTCGATCAACTATGCAAAATCACTTTCTCAAGATCAAATTATTGCAGTATATGTCTCCTTTGAAAGAGATGACGAGAAAAACTTTGAAGAAAAATGGAAGAAGTGGCAACCAGATGTAAGACTGGTGACGCTGCACTCGCATTACAGAAGTATCATTAATCCCCTTACCAAATTTGTTGATACTATTGAACATAAAGCTAGTGAATCGAATTACCGAGTCACAGTAATAATCCCACAATTTATTCCTAAGAAAGGCTGGCACAATATTCTTCATAACCAATCTAGTTTACTGATTCGGGCATTCTTGCTGTTTCGGAGAAACGTTATTATCACAACTGTTCCTTATCATTTAAAAAAATAAAGACTATAAAAAATATCAATTCTTTCAGGCAGCTCTACTTTATATAGAGTTGCCTTTTATTTTAGACAAAAAATACATAACTTCAACATAAAAATTTTTGATTTTTTTGTAGTAGGATCTCCAAAACTGTCACTTTTTTACTAAACTATCCTACCCCGTTATTTGTAGAAGAAAAAAACGACCCTCGATGTTGAAGAATCGCACCAGCAAGTGCCTTTATTAGAAAAAGAGCCTTCATTTTTCCACAATTCTTTCGTTTTGCCTCGGGTTGAGAGGATAATTTTTTCTAATAAAGGAAAAATTAGGTAGAAAAGGGAGACTAAAACATCAACCAACATGAATGATTGAATTGAGGGAAATGGATGAATTTGAAACGAAGAAAGGCTCTCACTTATTTAATTACAATGGCTTTATCTTTTCTTTTTATCATACCTTCGGTGGATGCCCAAAATGTTAACCCAGAGGTCTTGGTAAGAGTAAAAGAAACACTTACTGTCAATGGAAAAGTATTTAAAGATTTAAATTCAAATGGAAAACTTGATGATTATGAAAACTGGGAGTTACCAATAGAAAAGCGAGTCGCTGATCTTGTATCCCAAATGACACTTGAGGAAAAAGCCGGCCTAATGATTATACCTGAATTTCATGAAATTGAAGGGTCAAAGATGGAGGTATACAGAGCCATTCCATAAATAACCTCCATTGATTCCGGTTAAATGATATGCTATATTATCAACATGACTTATTAAAGAGATTTAATAAGTTTTTTGATTGTTACTTATTAAAGTTCTTTAATAAGTCCATTTTAATAGGCGGTGACCCTAATGAACACGATTCCACCAAAATCGATGGGGAAGGAAATCCTTCGCGGTATTCGTAAATCTCTTTTAGATCTTGGCAGTGCAACAAAAGTTGAACTTAGCGATAAATTAGGAATTAGTTTTCCTACCATAAGTAAATTCTTAACCCAGATGGAAAAGGATGGTGAACTGATTTCAGTTGGTCTTGATGATTCGAGTGGAGGAAGAAGGGCAAAAAGATATACATATAATCCAGAGCATATGTTAGGTTTGGCAATCTTTTTAGAGAGGAAAGAGACAAATTATATTGTCTTTAACTGTTTAGGTGAAGTGAAGGATGTTGGAAAAACCTCAAGTCTCTTAGTAGATGTAGATTTACGATTATTAACCGACTGTGTTGAAGCGATAAGAGAGAAATATCCAAAAATTAGTTGTGTATCTGTCGGTGTACCTGGTTCCGTGGATGATGGACAGATTATTTATATACCAGGGTATGAACACCTTCAAAACTTCGATTTGAAGGGATACTTGGAAAGTCGGTTCTCAATACCTGTTGTAATCGAGAACGATATGAATGCGGCGGTGCTTGGATATCACGATAGTAAGGGAAATAAGAAAGATAAATCCCTTGTTTATTTATATTCAGGTCAAAATGGTCCAGGTGCTGGAATTATGGTCAATGGAGTCGTGGTACGAGGTAGCACTAATTTTTCAGGAGAGGTTTCATTTGTTCCACAGTATGATAACCAAAATTTTGGCCAGGCTTTGCAAAATGAAAACAGGACTAAGGGAGCAATTATATGTGAGGAATATGAGATTGACGCCATTAGCAGATTAGTAGCTTCCTTTGTAGCTATTATTAATCCTTATACCATTATTTTTTGCGATGATGAAGTCAACCAATTTATCCTAGACCAAATTTTAGACCGAAGCGCAAAGTATATTCCAGCAGAGCATCTTCCAGAACTCATAATGAGTGATTGGAGACAAGATTATTTATTTGGATTACAAAGTCTTGGTCTAGATCTCATGATCACCGGAATAAACAGCTAAGACAAATCAATACCTATGATAAACAATTAAAAGGCGGGGTTATAATGGCTACATTCTTTTTAGTAATTATCTACATGGCTTTTATCAGCTTAGGTTTACCTGATTCATTGTTGGGAGTGTCATGGTCTTTGATGCAATCGGAACTTGGAGCTCACTTTGAGACAGCCGGATTGCTTTTTATGACAATCGCTGGAGGAACGATCATTTCCAGTTTTGCTAGTGGAGTTGTCCTTAAACGCTTCGGAACTGGCATTGTCACATTTTTCAGTTGTTTAATGACTGCTGGAGCACTGCTTGGGTTTTATTTTGCTCCTTCGCTTTTTTGGCTATTTATTTGTGCCATACCACTTGGATTAGGTGCAGGTGCCGTTGATTCGGGATTAAACAATTATGTAGCGACACATTACAAAGCACACCACATGAGTTGGCTTCATTGTTTTTGGGGAGTTGGGGCTACACTTGGTCCCGTAATTATGGCTCAGTTTATTTCAGGGCAACATTCTTGGAGAAACGGGTATCTTGCCATCGCTGGTCTGCAGTTTGCATTGGTTGTCATTCTTTTCTTCACTTTGCCTTTATGGAATAAGGTGAGAGGAAACAGCATTGTGAACTCAACTAATGAGACAGAAAATACAGATGATGGATTATATGCAGCAGATGCTAAAAATCGAAAACCTTTGCAAATTAGGGGAGTTAAGCTAGCTTTGATATCTTTCTTGTTTTATTGTGGTGCAGAGTCAACTATGGGACTTTGGGGAAGTAGTTTCCTGGTAAATGTTAAAGAATTATCCGTAGATGCAGCCGCAAAATGGGTTTCCATGTATTACGGGGGTATCACAATCGGAAGATTTATTACAGGCTTTATTACCTTGAAAATAAGTAACCGAATGCTTATTCGGGTGGGGCAAATAATAGCATTAGCTGGTGCCGCATTCCTACTCCTACCATTGCCGTCCACTTTCTCGCTTGTCGGCTTTATTATGGTTGGATTAGGATTGGCACCGATATTTCCGTGTATGTTGCATGAAACGCCAACACGATTTGGGCAGGAACATTCCCAAACAATCATGGGGTATCAAATGGCCGTTGCTTATACAGGTAGTACGTTCCTGCCGCCTCTTCTTGGTTTCATTGCAGCACACTCGACAATAGGAATCTTCCCATTTGTCATTGCAGGTTTTATTGCAATAATGCTCTTGGGTTCCGAAAAATTAAATATCAAATTGAATAGAAACAATTTATTAATTGTAAAAAAGAAAAACTCCACAGTAATTTAATGTATAAAGGGATTTCCTTATTCAGTAACCTGCTATTAATTGAAGAAGAATGGATTCCAGAAGATCGTCCTTAGAGTCGATCTTTTTTCTTTGTCGCTGTTTCAGATAAAAGAGTTACTATTTGATGCACGTTGGAACCCAAATTTTAGTGATAAAATTGTATCAATTGGAAAACAATAGTGCTTAGGAAAGGAGGGGTTGAGAATGTTTGTGAAAAAGTGGTTAATTGGATTGGTCGTTATGCTTGCGATAATTGTGGTTATGACAACTCCGGGCTCACTCGAGGTGTTCGCTGAATCCGGCGTCGTAACACAACCTGTTGAGACAGTAAAAGCGATTGAGGTCGAGTTGCACGATGATTACTTTAATCCGAGAGTCATCACGATTCCGAATGGAAAAACGACAACGCTGATATTAAAAAACCAAGGTAAGAAAGAGCACACTTTCACAGTGGAAAATCTCAGTATTGACACCGAAGTCCAGCCGGGAACAGAAAAAACCATTACCGTGCAACCGAAAAATCCCGGTCCATATGACTTGATATGTCGGTACCATTTCATGAAAGGCATGGCTGGAAAAGTAATTGTCAAATAACAAGCAGGGCCAAGCTAAAATGTACCCGATAGTGTAGACACTTATAAAAAAGTCTACCTATCGGGTACTTTTTTGTATAATTAAGAAAAAAT
>NZ_JBGBPR010000057.1:0-9251 GCF_041106275.1 Neobacillus sp. BF23-41 | reverse complement strand
ATATTGCAACCATGAAACGAGAACTGAAAACTCCATTCAAATCCCCCTCGTATAATGACTTGTCTTCTATGTATTTCGATGAATGTGAAAAAATCCCTTCTATTAAAGCGCAATAGATACAGTAAATTCTGGCGGGCGTTTCGATGGCGCCATGGGTGTTCTAATGGGTGTTGAGGTGCTTTGTACTTTGAAAGAAAAGGGAATTCAACCTGCAAGAACGATAAAGGTGGTATCCTTAACAGATGAGGAAGGGGCTCGTTTTGATTATGCTTTTATAGGTAGTACCGCTTTGGTTGGGACAGGAGGTTCGAAGAAATTAAAGAAAAATTTAGCTTCAGCAACAGATAAAGATGGGATCTCCTATCTGGATGCCATGAAGCAAGCCAGTCTAGAAGGGGAATATTTTAATCAGATTAATCCAGACCTTTTAGAACGAGCTCAGTTAGGTGAAAATGACGTAAAAGCTTATATTGAAGTACATATTGAGCAGGGAAAAGTGTTAGAAAATAAAGATTTAGCTGTTGGAATAGTTACGGAGATCTCTGGTGGAGAATGGGCGGAAGTAACCATCATGGGTGAAGCGGGGCATGACGACCTGGATGAAAGAGAGAAAAGATGCTTTAACAGCTGCAGCAGAATGTATATTAGCCATAGAGAAAATAGCGCAGGACAATATCGGAAGTGTTGCGACAGTAGGAAAATTGGAAGTAAAACCTGGAAGTAGTAATGTCATTCCTGGGAGAGTGGATTTTACACTTGATGTTCGGGATATATCTAATGAACGACGTAAAAATACGGTTACTAAAATCTATAATTCAATTCGAACAATTGCTGCAAACCGTGGTTTAGGGTGTGAAATTAGGCAGGTTCAATCCCTATCTTCTGTGATGAGTTCACCAATAGTGATGAAAGCAGTAAAAAATTCTCTGCAAGAATTACAGTATCCTGTTTATGAATTACCAAGCGGGGTTGCTCATGATGCGATGGTGTTTGGAGAACTCACAGATATTGGAATGATTTTTGTAAGGAGCCACAATGGCATAAGTCATCATCCAGATGAGTGGAGTTCTTTTGAAGATGTTGCCCTTGGGTGCGAGGTACTATACAGAACCACGTTAAAACTTTAATAAATGATTCACTTACCTAGAGAGGTTCTGTAGTCATTTTAGGTACTGTATTTGGCGAGCCAAAAATCATTGAAATTCCAGTTAAAAGGCAAATACTAGACACTATATTAATTTAAGAAATCAATTCTTTTACGATTTGGAAAAAAAACTTGCCGTCCTTCATCTATTGATTATTTCATATAAAACCCAGCGAACAGTCAGCAATATTCGCTTTTCTTATACACAGCATGTGATGACAAGCACCAACCCTTTTTTTTCTCATATAAATGAGAAGATTTACTGATTAAAGAAAGGGGGAGGCTGCATTGTATCTAAATTATCCTTACCAGCCTTTCTATCCATATTACTATGACTACAGGCAAGGACTATTTCAAAAAATTCTTGATTGTTATCAGCAAAAGCGTTGGATTAGATTAACTTTCCGAGATGGAACAACTGCTGAAGGTTTAATAAGGACCTATGATCCTTTAAGGGGAGTATTAGTTTACGTACCGATGCAAAGGTATACGATTTCGTGTGAAGGTGTCAGGGTGGATTCTCTGCAAAAAGCACAGAATTGCATTGGCAAAAGATCCACTTTGACACTTTCCAACAATATTAGCCTACCTTTTACAATAGAAGGTGTTGACCAATCTCAAAATATTGGTGGATGGGTTAACATAAATGAACTTATGTCGGTATCTGGACAGGTAGTTGACGCAAATTGTATTTAGTTGGGATTGATTATAAGCATAAAAAAGGGCGATGACAGCCAGTGTGTGTCATCGCCCTTTTTGTGACAGTATGGCCATTAAGGAAGAGGGTGGAAAATATAAAACTCTAAATATGTAAAAAAAATATTGAAATTCACAATCACAATACTTTTCTAAAGCTATCCTAATTCTCTTGGAATTGAGAGAAGTACAGTCATAATGATTGTATTTCTCTCTATTTTTTTAGCAATAATTATTGCAACTAAAGTCCTATGTCATTATATTTTTTGGTATAATTAACCTTGGAGGAAAAAGGGGGAACTACCTTTTCGAAATTTCCTTTAAAACAAAAAATGCAGGGAGTAATTCCCTGCATTTTTGTTTTAAAGGGTCGATCGTTATTTCTATTCAAAACGTAGAAAAGGACGTGGGGCACAATGGGAAATTGCCGAACTTGCGGAGGGACTTCGTCATGTTGTAGTTGAAAAAGAATCTTTGCTTGACCCGTATTTTGAAACGAAATGATTTGAAATCCGTATTCATAAGAATAAAAAATTGTGATAAGTATAAAAGGGGCGGTTGGGTAAATGGATAGATTTTTGAACAGACTTTTGATTGGTATTTCGATTGTTGGGGTATTGGGGGTCATTGTCGTCGGTGTGCTAATATATCAAGCTATGACTAGTGACTGGAAAGAAAAAGTGGGAACCGAAACTTCGCTTGACACGGATATAGAAAACGATGCCAAACTTGAAGCGAAAATCACTGAAGGCATTTACGTTCCTACCGAAGCCGAATTCCAATGGATTGTTCACCGTATGACGCACCAAAAAGTTGCTGCAGATATGAAGGACGGGTCGACCGAAATGACGCCCGAAAGAATTGACGAATTGCTTAAAACAATAGACGAAACGGATTATGTTTACGAAGACGTTTATTTACGAATCTTGGACGAATGGAACGAAGGGAATTTCGAAAATGCGGTCGAAGCACACAACGAAATTCTTTCTCTTCAAAACGGGACAATCGGAGTTGCGACACAATTGTTGACACCCGAAGAAGAACAAATATTCATTGAACAAAACTTTCGATAAGAAGCGGGCGAAAAATCCGTTTCTTTTTTGTTGACACTATTAGGTTGCGAATTAAGATTTTCTATTAATACTAACTTTTATTTTATCAATCCTGTTATATGGTTATTGGACCAATTAATCTTCAACTACCATGAAAATAAGTTTCTTCAACATTAGAAAAATGACAATACTTAAGAAGACCCTGCTCAATCGTTAAAAAAAAGAGGAGAGCGATAATTAATAAGTCTATGGATTAGGTTAACTGGATTAAGGTTAGTAACAGTATTGACACTTCCTAACCATTTTCATTCTTTGTGGGGCAGCGACGATTTTTCCGTTGCATAGATGGCTAACGGGTTGCTTTAGTTGAAGAAAGCCATTAATTGG
Source organism: Neobacillus sp. BF23-41 (assembly GCF_041106275.1). Taxonomy (NCBI): domain Bacteria; kingdom Bacillati; phylum Bacillota; class Bacilli; order Caryophanales; family Bacillaceae; genus Neobacillus; species Neobacillus sp. BF23-41. The sequence continues at coordinate 5,972 of NZ_JBGBPR010000057.1, read as the reverse complement.
ACCTAAACGGGTCCTTTTTATTAACAAAACGTTAGTTCGTATATAATGAAAATCGAAGAGGTGATTGAAATGTTCAAACGGGACCTCGGTAAAATTAAATGGTAACCTGCGTCTTTTTTACATTTAGCATTCGATATGCAACGTTTGATTTCATTACGTTGATCCAATTACTCATCAACTTCGTGAAGCAGTAAAGCCTTTCGAGTTTAATCGGGTGGCATTCGATGATGTGGTTGGAGTTGGTGGACCTATGAGAATAAGATGAATAGTTTTATCCTCTTTTCTTAAAAAGCTTTGTAAAAAGGTCACGAAAAAAGTTCTTTTTAGGTGTTTCGACCAGATTTTCAACAAGATTTTCAACAGTGTGCTGATGATGTTTGGTGAAAAAATTCCAAATGATTTCTGTTGCATTTGGCCCTAATGGGTCGGTATATGAACCATTTGAGCTCCCGCCAGACCATGCGTGCCCCATTTGATCGATCATCCATAGTTCCATTAAAAGTTCACCGCCCCCATCACCGTATACATGTTTAGTACAACTTTTTCCATTGATAAGGTCTGATTTGACCTGGTGAGGTGTAATATCAGCTCTTCCTGTACCACCTTCTACAAGAAAATTAGTTTGTGCCCACTGTATGATAACCTGTTGTCCATTAATGGGATGTACAACTGTATCGCAGATACCATGGAAAACAATAACAGGCATTTTCTTCTTGAACTTTCCCATTTCCTGAATGGCGCTGTTACCACATGCATAGGGGTCCGAAACGCCTTTTTGCATGCTTTCTTTAGCAGCCTTAGCCATTGGATCGGTTAGAAAAAATACATTCGCAGCATCATAGGGAAGTCCCGCACACACTGCGATACCGCTAAATACATCTGGATAGGTAACTCCAAGAATGCAAGCGAGTGCCGCACCTGCAGATAATCCGGCTGCGTACACCTTACTTGAATCAATGCGGTACGTCCTTTTAACCTGATTAATCATCCCATTAATTAACTTGGGATGTCCCTCTCCACGGTGCTGATTTTTATCCAAAAACCAGTTCCAGCAGCCAAAAGGGTTATAAGCAGCCGGATTCGAAGGATTAAACAGGTGATTCATGTCAGGATAGAGTACGAGAAAGTTTTCTTTTTCAGCAAGCTCGTTCATATTTGTTCCAGCAGCAAAATCATCCGGATCTTGTTCACATCCATGAAGCATCACCATCAAAGGAGTATCTTTTTCCGCTTGATATTCGCTCGGAACATAAAGTTTGTACCTAAAATCCTTATATGAAAAATTTAGAAATTTCCCCAACTTTATCAACCCTCCTTAACTTAAACTACATGTTTCCATTATACTTTTACATGTTCCTATTTTTATCGAAAGAAGCATTCCATTCAATATTTGATGCAATAACATGCTGCTCAACCTCCTACTATGTATTTTAAGAGACGAAAGAGGAAAGTAAATCCTTCTATTTTCCTTTAGCCTTTATATCTAAAGTAGTAATATTGGATTATTGTATAAATATTTAGAAGAAGATTGGCATGAAATTCTATTAGAAATAATGACTAACTTCTTTCAAAAAGTTACGATAATTTTGATAATGGTTTGTTAAATTAACGGGTGAGATTCTTCAATATTTGGTTGCTGAGGCAGCCTTTTTCTTATTGAGCTAACTGGTAGTTTTGTTGAAGAAGGAATTTTTGCCTTGGTTATGTAATAATTGATACCAGAGGTTATAAAACTATGGGCGGTGTAATAGGTGAGAAAGTTTTTAGAATTGTTCTTTGAAAAAAGGAAACAAACTAAAAAAGAGGTATTATTACTAATAATCATATTTGCTTACTTAATCATAAGTAGAGTTTTTAAAGAATTAGATACATTATGGTTTTCTATAGTGGTTGGAATTACTTTATGTATATTAGGTATTTTTACTTACCTAGATAGGAAAAGAAACAGAAAAAGTTATCCAAATTGAACCACCTAGTTTTTACTTGTTTCACTAACGGGAGGTTATTGGAAGAGGTAATATTATATTCCATTCAATTGTTATAGGAAGTGAAAAATGTTCTTTTATTATTCAATGCTCATAGTTGGAGTTTTGTTTGTAATAGCCGCAGTATTTACCTTTATTGCTATGTATGGTGGTCCATTATTGGATGTAGCTAAAAGCTTTGGAATCTTTTTAATTGGTGTTTTACTTTTAATGGTTACTCTCCCAAGCCTAAAATATGTTGTGCTAAAGGAATTTGATGTCTTCAGTGGGAAATGTGTTATCGATATAGATTCATCAGGTCGTTCTTCTGAAGCGGACTTTAAAATGCTCAATACAGATGAAATGTTTACTTTCAGAGATATTCCTGCACTTGATGCTTATGGAAAGTCAATCCCATATTTTTGTAAGGTGACAGTTACAAAAGACCATATGTTTGAAATTGGTTATAAGATATATGATGCCAAAACACGAAAGTTAATATTAACAAGTGAATAGCCTATGTTTACAGTTATAAATGATAAAAGAGGTAATTACCTCTTTAATTTTTGTAATAAAAAGGAAATGACAAAATGGATGCTTTGGTTGTTGGATTATTGTTTTTAATACCTGGAATAATCTTTTTCATATGGGTACTATTAAAATATAATGAAGAGGCACATTTGAAGGAAGTTAAGAAGTGGAAATGGATAAGAAATGATACCTACGCATCTTGGGCAGAACAGGATATGATTCTTTTTCACAAAATAGCAAGTAAATCTTACATCTTAGCGAAAATAATTCTTCTGTTATTATCACTTATTCCAGTAGTAATCGGTGCATTCGCTTTATGGATTTATTTTTCGTAGATTGACTCCTTACTTGTTTAACTAACTGGTGCATTACTGGCGGTAGAAACAATATCTAAATGATTAAAGGGAGGAAGAATTATGTCCAATAACGTAAGCCCAAGAAAAATAATTTTAGATTTAGCAGTTACTTTAGATGGTTTTATTGAAGGGACAAATGGGGAAGTTGATTGGTGCATTATGGACTCTGAGATGGGGTTTATTAATTTCTTAAATCAAATTGATACAATCTTATATGGAAGAAAAAGCTACGATTTATGGGGACAATATACTCCTGAAAATGAAGTTACTGATATTGAAAAAGAAATTTGGGATTTAGTTCATAGTAAAGAAAAATATGTGTTTTCCAGAACACAAAAAGGGACTGATAATAAAGCAATATTCATAAATGATAATATTCTTGAAGAAGTTAATAAATTAAAGAATAAGCCTGGTAAAGACATCTGGCTATATGGCGGGGCAAGTCTTATTACATCTTTTATCAATTTAGGGCTTGTTGATGAATTTAGATTATCTGTTCACCCTGTTATTCTTGGAGAAGGAAAACCGTTATTTATTGATATAAAACAAAGGTTGAATTTAAAAATGGTTAATACAAGAACGTTCTCCTCTGGCGTTGTGCAACTAATCTATCATTTGAATGGGAATTAATAATATTTCATATTCCAAAGATAAAATGCAATAAATATCATTAGGAAATACTCGATATTAATTGTCGCTTCTTCAACTAAAGGTTGCTTTACTTCAATAAGGAGTAAGGCTTTTTTATTTTTCAACTAAAGAAGCAGGTTAGCAAGATCACTCAATAATGAAAGGGTGCCTACATACGACAGCCTTTTAAAATACTTTTATTTTTAATAAATGGAAAGCCAGGAGATCCATTGACATCATCTGTTTGAGTTAATTAAAAGCAGCACTAACAATTTTTTATTCTTCTAAACCAACTGGCAGGACTTCATCTTCCATTTGATCAAGAAAAACTAAGAGATTAGTTAAGTCACGAATCAGCATTTTTTTCGAATACAGTTCGTCATCAATTACCTGGTTTAACATTGCGAGTGCTTTTACTTAAAGTATGCAGATTTGTTCCTTACGTAATAAATCAACAATATTGAACCACCTAATTTACTCCTTATTTCTTGTCTTTATTATAAGGCTAAAAAGGTCTTGTAATTGTGGAATACAGAATAAAAATTCCTCTTATTAGCAAAGATTCGGAATTTAGACAAACTTATCTGGAATTCCCCAATACATTAAATAACAGCGGCATTTTCTTGTTTAACTAACGGATCAGAATAATTGAAGAACTTATTTGTTAGTCTAAAGAAAAAAGAAGGTAAATTGAGGTAACAAAAATGTATGAAATTAAAGATGAGTCCGAGAGTAAAGAAAAAAAATATAAGATATACCTATTTTTATTTATTATCTCTGTTTTAATAAATACATTCATTGACATTTTTGGCTTGGCAATTGAAAAAGTTTCTGTATTTCGCATAGTTATTAGCCTTATATTTTATGTTGTTATCCTTTATTTTGGTTTGCGTGGGAAGTTTTGGGCTGAGGTTATGATTAAATTTTTTGTCTGGCTAAATATTATTTTATTGTTCCTCATTATTACTGTTAAGATGTTAGGGTTGTAGTTCAAATAATTTTCAATGCTCTTCAACTAACGTGGTGCAAGAGTTATAGATGGAGATCGCTGCGGCGATCTTTTTTCTTGTTCCACTAACGGAGCAGGATAGTTGAAGAAGAGAATGGACGATTCTCCTTTATTTCACTTTTGAAATCAATTGTGTAACAAACTAAAAACCAAATAAATCACCCAGTAACCACATAGGTCCAAAACTGATGGTAAGTAGAATATTAATGACAATTGCTATCCATGTTAATGCAGATCGGTTTTTTATAGTTAGAAAACCGAAAAGAACTCCCAAAGGATTTACTACCCATGTTAGCATCCACAGGGTTCCAAGGGAATTTTCGGAATTAGGAATTGCAATTAACCAAGATATAATTCCAATAATAATTGCAAAAAAAGAAAGACCTAGTAAGATATTTGATTTCATAAGATTTCCTCCAAATATATAAACTGACTTGTTGTTTTATTTTCTTTTAAATCGAAGGTTCCAATTCAGAAAATCATAAAAATAAAAAAATTTATGACGCACTACGACCATATTGTGAAGAAGTACACTTAAGCTAACAGGGGCTATACTTCAAGAAGTGTAAAACATTTTTTATTGTGGCAATGGGGCATTTTAGATTGTTTGGAAATAAATTAAAAGTAATAAGATTGGAGTTTGGTATTATGAAACCAAAGTATTGTCCTAATTGTGGAAAAGAACTAGTTGATGAATCGTTTTATCTTAAATCGTTCACAAGTTTAAATTTTAACGAAGGAAAAAAAGATGAATTAATTGTACCATTTAAAGGGTGGGGTATAGATTGTTTTTACTGCGAATGGGGAGGGGAAATTCTCCCTAATGAAAATGACTAGACTAGATTTCCTTTAGTGATTGAAAAGTTTGAGAATAAATGTACTTAAACTATAGGGTGCAAGTGTTTAACAATAAGTTGTTGCGGCAACTTTGTCGAGCAAAAGAAAGCAGAAGGTACATTTATTGAAGTGATTGAACAATACATATAGTCTCATTACGAAGGTTAAACACTATGTGGCTTTTTGAATTGAAAAAAAAAGGCACTTTTGATGCCTTCAAAATTCATAACTGGTTGGCAATTAATATATGACACTTTATTCTATGGGAAATCGCAAGTAATTCTTGGGCATTAGCCTTGTAGCTAAAAATAAGGGAGCAAGGCATTGATGAAATCTCAATGTATGTGGAGGGCTAACCTTGCTCTTAGATATTATTTTATTCCATATATTGTAAAATATTCAATCCGTCGCTAATCAAGACCTTTTGTGTAATGCGTATAACGAAGATAATAATCAATAAAAAAGAAGGTCCTTGTTCAACTAACGATCAGGTTAGTGGAAGAAGGAATTGTTCTAAAACAAGTCGAATTTATTAATTTTAAAAAAATAAGGAGACTACATTTTGAAACCCTGAGTATGTTAGTTGAAAAGCATTTACATCGGTGTAGATAGGAGGGATTGGAATTGTGAGAAAATCATTATTTA
>NZ_JBGBPR010000056.1:0-9589 GCF_041106275.1 Neobacillus sp. BF23-41 | reverse complement strand
AATCCCCACGAAAAATAATCATCATGAAGAAAAGAAATGCAAAGCTGAAGGTCTCGGCCTGATGTAGTAGCGGGACTAGTGGTAGCCCTCGTAAAGACAATGCGGCTTTACAGCCTATTCTTTCGAAACCCCTAGCTTTAGCTATGGGGATACTCATGTTGGAATTATCCATTAAATTAAGAAGCTAATTAAAAATATACCCCTCACTAATGAGGGGTATATCTTATTTATCTTGTGCAAGTTCTTTTCTATTGGGAGCAAGTGGTGGCTGTTCTAACCACTTGTTTTTCACCATAATATCGAACCAGTTTTTGGTAATTCCTAATGTTTTTAGAATTGCTTTTTCATAAGCTACAGCTAGGTCTGTTCGCATGGCTCCTGCTAGACCTGTCCCGTAATATACTTGTGCAGTTTGAGCCAAGAAACCCATATGATACAACATTAATTTATCTGAAAAAGGAGAGTCTTTTGACGTTGTAACCTCTGATTCCCACGACATTGGAACTGGCAAATTATCCTTGTGCATTATTTTTGAAAGTGCTTGTAGGTTTTCATCTGCGGTTTTTTCTAATTCCTCAAAAAACTTTCTTACTTCTTTCGATTCTGTGACTTGACTGAATCCGATTGAAAGGACCTTTGCCATAATGCCCTTTTTAATGTTAAGAGAAATACTGATAATTTCTGTAGCAGATAAAAGTCTCCCTTTTCCGAAGAATCCATCAGTAAAATCTTTGGTAGAAATAAATTCAGGGCTCTCGTTAGGATAGAAATAGGGGTCTCTTTGGAATATTCCTTTTTTAAGCAATAACTCAATGGTTAAATCGTACATACTTTTTGCATCATTATCACATGAATTGTAAAATTCCCGTATGTCCTTTCTGACAGAAACACTTAAAGCAGTTGTGTGACCCAACAAACCATGTATAGTCATAATATGTAAATAATTTAAGCAGAATGTGTCAGAAAACAATCTCTCTGCACTTTTATTAAGGTCGGACTCAGTAAATCCAATGGGAACTGGAAATCCATCCTTCTCAATGAAGGAAACAAGCTGCTTCTTTTGCTTTTCCCATGTCTCAATGGCTATTTCAAAAACTTTTTTTATTGATTCGTCTTCTAAAATAGAAATCATATACCTATTTACTATCTCGGCCATTGTTCCGTTGACATACTCCCCCCATAGTGTTCCTATTTCAGAAGATGTAAGTTTTAAATTATCATTTTCCATTTGTTCTCACCTCTTCAGTATTTTTCACTAATATAGAAATAGGTATGCATTTCTTTGGACTTAAACCTTTTAGATGATTAGTTGAGTAGTTTCTTGATGAACTAACGGGTGCTTGTGTTGAAGATCCAGTTGCAAGTTTTGGTTATTTTTTCTTATTGCACTAACGGTGCAGGTCTTTTGAAGAAGGAACCCTATATAAATGATGAGAAATTTATTTATTAGAAAGGGGATGATGATTTGAACTTTCGGACTATTGATATTGAAAAAGATTAGGCGATCATTATTAAATTCAGAAAAGATTCTTATGTTGTAAGTTTTGGGACTAAGGTTGGTTTTGGAGATGAAATTGCTTATATTAATCTGATAAGAGAAAGAGTCAATAAATTCCCAAATGGACAGGTAATCATTGAAGAAGACAATTTATCAATTGGGCAAATGGAACTTCAAATTCTGGAATTCGATGGGAAGGAAATTGGCTATGTAAATTTATTCTATCTTACACCAGAATATCCTGGTAAAGGGCTTGGAAAGGAATTAATTCGCAACGCAGAAAATTTTTTCATTTTCAGAAAATCTAATGTTTCTGAATATCATTTGCGTGTAGCTCCTACTAATCAAAGAGCCATTCATTTATATACTAAGTCTGGGGTGGTCAAATTAAGGGAAGAGAATGAAAAATATTTGGTTTATAGATTGAGAAAACTATTATAAACTACTAAGCGGAATAATCCTTTCTTATTTCACTAAGAGTGCATTAGTAAAAAATATCAAAAGGTGATCTAATAATGAGTATACAAGTTAAACTGAAAGATATAATTGAGGAAATGGAAATACAGTTTGAAGAGTCACGTTCGTTACTAAATATTAAAACTGGTGAAATAGTGTTAGTAACATCGGAGGACTTGAGAGCTGTTGAAGACGAAAAACCATTTGATCATTTACCTGAATGGGAACAAGCAAATAGAATGATCGCAATTGATGTGGTTGAAAACTTTGAAAATTACATTGAGTTACCTACAAAATATGAAGTGAATGAATATGAAATAATGGAAAACTTTTGCCTAACAGTAAGTGATCAACGCAACCAGGAATCATTATTAAGGGCAATTAAGGGAAAGGGTGCCTTCAGAAGATTTAAGGACAAATTAATAGATTTTGAAATGGAAGATCAATGGTATTCATACCGGGACGAGTATTTTAAACAAATTGCGATTGAGTGGTGTCAGGATAATAAAATAAACTTTATTGAATAGAAAAGGAGCGATTACTGAACAAAGAGTAATCGCCTTTTCTTATTAAGGTAAAGGGGCAGGTTAGTTCAATAAAAACATCATATAATTTCATCCAAATATGGATTAAAATAGTACATAGTAAATAGGAAATTATGGGGAGAGTTCTTATTATGAAGGCTAAATATTTATCTGTAATTTTGTTAACCTTTGTGTTATTAGTAGGGTGTGTTAATCAAAATAAAGCGTCAGTCTCAACAAAAGATTATGAAAAAATCAAGTTAGAATTAATTAAAAAGCAAACTTCAAAAGAAGGGATTCTATATTCCATAAAATTAATTAATGCTAGTGATTTTGTTATTAAGCAAAATAATGTTTATGTTTACTTTCCTATAAAAACAAGTCAATTGAGCTATAAAGGGAATGAATATAAAGTTGAAGCTACGGGAAACAAATTAGATATTCAACCAGGGGAAGAGGCTACATTAAATGTTTTTATGCCGTTTGAAGGTATAGGTGATAAATCTTTGTTGGGAATAGATACCCCTATTATTCAATTAAAAGGTTATTTAGATAGTGTTGATAACAAACATAAATTTAGTATAGGAGGAGACTTAATCAAAAATTGAAACCTAGTCTTCTTGAACTAATGGGTGCGTTAATTAAAGAAGACGGATCGCAAAATAACGGGTTCGGTTTTGAGCTAGAAAAGTGAATTAACACATCAAATAGCACAAAAAAAGGGGGAGGTTTTAGTCCCCCTTTTAACATATCAATTAGCACTACTTTCAGCTCTAATATTAACTTTTTTCACCTTTTTTCATCATCTTCTTTAATTTTTCTTCAGTAGAGGAACCCTCGACAGGAGTATAAATGCTACACCAAAAATCAGTATTACCATGAACTTGTAAAGAAGTTAAATTAAAAATCATTTTACCTGCCTTGGAATGTCTAAATTCAATTAATACTTCGGGAGCCATATTTACCTGATTTTCTTGCCATAAGGACTTAAACTCTGGATTAAGATTAGTCATTTCTTCGAGAAATTGAGTGTACCAATCATCCCCCATGTGTTGTCCATAATAAACCCGAAAGATGGATAGAAAGCCTTTCACAAAATGCTCCCAATTGACAGCTAAAGACCTCAATTCTTTCCTAGTAAACACTAAGCGGATTAAGTTTCTCTGTTCAATGGGAATTTGTTCAAAATCCAAAAAAACATAGGCTGCAGCAGGATTCCAACCAACGATTTGGAAATGTCGGTCTGTGATCAGAGTAGGGCAATATTTTAATTCTGTTAAAATTTTTTCTAAAGAAGGGGAAATTTTTGTTTGTAAAACGTCTTGTTTATACACATTTGTGTTTACTTCTAATGCTAAATCGTATAGATACTTTCGTTCATCGTTATTTAATTGTAGAGCAGATGCTATAGAATCTAGTACAGAAGACGAGACCTTAATATTTCGCCCTTGTTCCAGCCATGTGTACCAGGTAGTGCTCACTCCAGCTAACTGGGCAACTTCCTCCCTCCTTAGACCTGGGGTTCTCCTCCTAGTTCCGGTTGGTAATCCTACTGATTGAGGTTGTATATTTGCACGTTTTGACTTTAAAAATTCGGATAGGGCTTCTAATCTAGTTTTGCTATTCATGTTCACAATACTCCTATCTTAAAACGATTATCATATTACTAATTATACTATGATAAACAACAACTTGTAATAGGATAAAAACAGTGTGAAAATATAGATAATCTTTAAGAGGGGGAATAAATATGGAACGAGTTGTGATTACAGGAATGGGTGTCGTGTCACCATTGGGAAACAATGTTGAAAAATTTTGGAGGAATTTGACCGAAGGCAGATCTGGAATTTCTTACATTCATACATTTGATGCTAGTAAACATAAAACCAAAATTGCTGGACTAGTTAAGGAATTTAATGCTGAAGATCTACTTGGACAGAAGGAAGCAAGGCGTATGGATCGATTTTGTCATTTCTCTCTTGCTGCAGCTGAACAAGCATGGAACGATTCCAAACTGAACTCTACGGAAATTGATTTAGAGCGTCTCGGTGTATATGTTGGTTCAGGAATCGGCGGAATTGAGACGTTAACTAAAAATATTGATATTCTTCGAGAAAGAGGACCTCAAAGGGTAAGCCCCGCGTTGGTTCCAGCGATGATTGCAAATGCGGCTTCTGCACAAATCAGTATTAAATATGGTGCATTGGGACCTGCGATGGCACCGGTCTCCGCATGTGCAATTGGAAATACAGCTATTGGTGAGGCATTCAGAACAATTCGGTATGGTTTCGCTGATATCGCATTTGCCGGAGGGGCGGAAGCTGCCGTAACAGAATTGTCATTAGCCAGTTTTGAAAATGCAACTGCTTTATCTTCAAGGAATGATGACCCAAGTGCTGCTAGTCGTCCCTTTGATTCGGAAAGAGATGGATTTGTCATGTCTGAAGGTGCAGGAATCTTAATACTTGAATCCTTAACACATGCTTTACAAAGAAATGCACAAATTTATGCTGAAGTAATTGGATACGGTGCTAGTTCGGATGCCTATCACATGGTATCCACTCATCCAGAAGGCAGAGGAGCGTATCTTGCCATGAAAATGGCTTTAAAGGATGCGTCCATTTCGATTGATGATGTGGATATGATTAGTGCTCACGCAACAAGTACAAAGGTCGGTGACCTATCTGAAACAATAGCGATAAAAAAACTGTTTGGCGAACGGGCATACAGAATACCTGTTACCGCAAATAAGTCGATGACAGGTCATTTATTAGGTGCCGCTGGTGGAGTTGAAGCTATTGCATTAGCAAAAAGCCTGAAGGAGGGCATCATTCCTCCCACAATCAACTTAGAAAATCCCGATCCTTTATGTGATTTAGATTTTGTACCGAACGTAGCCCGACAAACAAATCTCAACATAGGTCTCTCCAATTCGTTTGGGTTCGGCGGGCATAATGCAGTCATTGCTTTGAAAAAATATGAAATGTAAAAATATTCTTAAAAATTGGTTAGAAAATCAACAATACTCTTTAAAAGAAAAATAGCATTATGCGGATTTTAGATTCTTTAGTTATGAAGACGAATGAGACCTGTGGTTAAAGGACGGTTATAAGGGCGATTCTTCTAAATGAAGGTCGCCTTTTTCTTAATTATAATGAAAGATTGTGAAATATTACACTTAAACTATAGGGTGCTTTAATTGAATAGAATCTACCTAACTTCAATTTATCCATGAGAAAAATAAAGCCCATCTCATTTTAAATGAGAAGGGCAAAAAGGGCGTTTATTCTAAATCAAGTTGAGAAATAAAATGACCAGTTTGTTTATTTTAAACCTTTTTGAGCATCTTCATATTTCTCTTCATGCATATGGTCTACATAATCATCTGAAATCTCACCTAAATGAATCATGTCTTCCCCATCTACAATAGCTTCCATTGATTCAAAAAACTCTCTAGGGATGTTAAAATCGATGAGAAGTTCCCCAGAAGTACTATAGACATTGCCAGATAAATTACCTGGAGGTTCTTTCATTTTTAGTAAATTCTTTAATGTTACAGCCTGACCGTCAGCTTTCAAGTTCACTTTAACTTCATACAGTGCAATGGTTTGCTCTAATATTCGAACCAGCTCATCCAGGTCTTCAGCGCTTAATTGGGAAGGATCTTCTACATTCATTAAATTTTCCCACAGTGTATCGTTTGTTGCCATTTGGTCTAGTTGGTCTTTATTTTTTTCTTCTACTTCCGCTAAATAGTTGAAAAATCTCTCTGCTTCTGCTTCTGTTATGCCCAAATCCGATAATGCTTTTTCAACTTCCGCCATATCTTTATCGGCATTAATATAAAATTCAACTGTCGCATCCATATCCTCGATAAACTTATATTCATTTACGGAGTCTCCAAAATGATCCATTAAGTCATTTAGTTCTTTTTCAGTCAGACCATATTTTGTTAATAAATCCTGAAAATTATTCGAGTTAATAGGGGTACCCAGGACTTCTTTTAGGTCTTCCACTGTATTATATTCATTTAAAGGAATTTCGTAGTAATCAACATAATCCAGAAATTCTTGTTTAGTCCATCCGATTTCGGCTAAATACTGGTTTAATTCATTTTCAGGCGGTGCTGCTTGTGCCGAGGGAACATTGAACAGGAATGGAATCGTAAGCAAGCATATAAGCATAGCTTTTATATAGACCATTAGTACCCTCCTTTATATTTGGTGCATTAATAATTTACCCTTTTTGATCCTTATTAGAAATGCAATTAATTCCTACACTATGGGGCTTTATATAAAAAATATGTCACAAGGATATTCCCTTAATTTGTCTAATACACTTGGTATCAACTGATCGTAGGAGCAGGTTAGTACAAGAAGAGAAACGGCTCTTTAAAACGCATTTGACTCAAAATGTGAAATAGGAAGGATGATTGTTTTGACTAAAAGACACGAGTTAAAAATATTTCTTTAGATCTTTAAAGGACAAAAATAAAATGTAAGAGCTTATTTACACAAGCAATAATTACTGTCTGAAGAGCACGAAGTAGCAGGAATAAAGCTAGCTACATTGGTAAACATATAAGGTTATCAGGATTTATGATAAATTAAAGACTCTTTCCTATGTGCAGTGGAGTCTTTCAGAATAATAAAAGGAAGTAATTCCAGACCAGAGAGATGAGGGAATAAGATGATTGTAATTGAAAATGATTGGTTGAAGGTAGGTATAATAAGCAATGGAGCAGAAATTCGTAAAGTGAATCATAAGAAAAATGGGATAGACTATATGTGGACAGGGGATAACGCCTATTGGGGACGCGTCTCTCCTGTATTATTTCCGATTGTTGGACGGTTAAAGGAAGATCGATATCAACTGGATGGTCAGACCTACAAGATGTTACAACATGGCTTTTTGCGTGACGTTGTATTCGATGTGGATGAGCAGACAACAACAAACGTTTCTTTAGTGTTTGAGTCTGCTGGACGCTTCATTAATGTTTATCCTTACGAATTTAAAGTTATTATTCGTTATATACTCAAAGGGGACTCACTCATTGTTCAGTGGGAAATAGTGAATGAAAGCAAGGAAGAGATGTATTTTTCAATTGGTGCACATCCTGCATTTAAGATTCCGCTTGTAGAAAATGAAACAATTGAGGACTACAGTTTAAACTTTACTCCTGCAGCAAATAAGGATGTGATTGAATATGAGCTAAAGAATTCTCTTATTCATGAGAGAGGAACTGCTAATGATATTTCAACGATTCAACTCACTCACTCTCTATTTGCACATGATGCCCTCGTTTACAGCAATATCGAACAAATAACATTGGTATCTAATAAATCGAGACATGGCGTAGAAGTAATGTTTGAAAATTTTCCATTTGTTGGGATTTGGTCAAAATATATGGACGCAGATGATACTATGGCGCCGTTTATTTGCATTGAGCCCTGGTACGGCATTGCCGATACATATAATACATCTGGGAACATGAAGGAGAAATTTGGAGTGAATATGCTTGAAACAGGAGAAACATTCCAAGCTGAGTATAAAATGAAGTTTAAATAGTAGTAGAGAGATGCACTCAAATTCTTCATTTAAGCTAAAGGGAATAATAATAAACGAAACACCCACATAATGTAGATTGTACTTCCCATAGTGTTACTACCAAAAAAATAAACCACTTGTAACTGAGTTTGATACGTATCAGTCAAGTGCAGTGCTTTTAGGCACACCGGGTAAGGATTATTTTACTTTTATCACTTATTTAACTAAAGGGTGCTTGAGTTTAACAAAGGGGTGCTGCGGCGGCTCTTTTTTTGTTCGGAGAGCGTTTATTAATAAGCCTATGGATTAGGGTTGACTGGATTAAGGTCAGTATCAGTATTGACACTTCCTACCCATTTTCATTCTCTGTGGTGCAGCACTGATTTTGTGCTGCATGGATGGCTAACGGGTGCAAAACTTGAAGTTCAAGCTGCCATTTTGGTGGCTATTTTTTATCGTATTAACGAAGCAGGTTAAGTCAACAATGTCCCTTAGTTCAAATGCCTCCCTAAAATTTAGGTAAGTTATATTTTAATTCTGAATGGAGAAAATACATTAGACAAATGATTTTAACCGAAAAGGGAGGAAAGGAAAAATGACAAAAGTACAAGATGTAATGTCAAAAGATGTAAAGGTATGTACACCGCATGAGCCAGTGACAGCCGCAGCAAAAATTATGCGTGATATTAATTGTGGTTCCGTACCGGTTTGTGAGGGTAAAAAAGTAGTGGGAATGATAACTGACCGCGATATTGTCCTTAACTGTGTTGCTGATGGAAAAGACTGTAGCACAATCCATTGCCATGATGTTATGACTTCAGATGTAATTACCTGTTCTCCGGATACAGATGCACATGATTGTGCTCGTTTGATGTCTGATAATCAAATCCGCCGTATCCCTGTGGTCCAAAATGGAGAATTGGTTGGCATTTGTGCTATTGGTGACCTGGCAACAGTTGACATTCATATTAATGAAGCAGGGGATGCGTTAAGTGATATTTCTCGACCGCTTCAATAAGAAATTTTCAGATTAATAAAAAAAGGAATAAACCGAGGGAAACGGGTTTATTCCTTTTTTAATTCAGGCTTAATATATTCTCATGATTTTTGTAAGTCTATTTTAAAACTACATTAACCTGACGAGTTAAAGATTGTGAGGAATTGTACTTAAAGTAACGGGTGTTTGAATTCAAAAGGGGTGAATTAAGTTAATAGAAAAGCAATCAAAGACAGTAAATGTATAATTATTTAAATTGTTGAATAAATATTCATTATATGTTAATATAATAATAGTTTAAATTCTTCTGAGTTTAGACCTCCTAAAATGGACTTAGCCTAGACCACTAAGTTCAACTTTGACCTTTGATTTTATAGATCAAAGGTATTTTTTTGGATATTTTTGTAAATTGTCACTCATTCTACATAATTCTTGAAATAAGAACGAGTGATATTCAGTGAATAACAGTTTGTGAAATGTTGTACTTAAGCTAACGGGTGCTTGTGCGGCCGAGCCTAGGTCGTATCATATAGCGGGTGGGATTCCCGTCGAGTAAGAACTAGCCAT
>NZ_JBGBPR010000055.1:0-11054 GCF_041106275.1 Neobacillus sp. BF23-41 | reverse complement strand
AAATTGAACATCTTGGTGACAATGATACTATAAGATGATTAAATTTTAACTATCTCAAGGGTGCTTACTAAGAAGATACAGCTGCAATTTTGGGTGCTTTTTTTATTGAGCTAACTGGTCAGGTAAATTGAAGAAGAAAAGGTTAAACGATGTAAAAGATAGAATTATTAAGTAGAGAAAAAAATGAATAGGTGAAAATCTCTATGAGATACAAAATGAAAATCTTTCTATTGAATGTTTTGATTTTTGGATTGCTTGTAATGAGTGGTGTTCCAATTGAAAAATGTATTCTTTGGATGTCTTACATCAGCCTTGCCTTTCTTGTTTCTATCGTGCTGTGGCAACTATTCGAGTTTATTTTGATACTCATCCTTCAAAAAAAGTCTTATGATCGCTTTTTATTTTGGACAAAGCCAAAGTCAAAAAGAAAACTCAAGAAAAAAAGAAAAAAGGTATAAAGGTAAGTAAAACTTTTTACACTTAAACTTTTAT
This sequence comes from Neobacillus sp. BF23-41, assembly GCF_041106275.1. NCBI lineage: Bacteria > Bacillati > Bacillota > Bacilli > Caryophanales > Bacillaceae > Neobacillus > Neobacillus sp. BF23-41. Next base: position 10,562 of record NZ_JBGBPR010000055.1, on the reverse strand, counting down.
TGTCTAAATCTTATGTAACTAACGGGTCCAAGAGGTGTATTAGGGGATGGTTGCGGCTATCCCCTATCTTCTTGTACTAACGGGGCAGGTTAGTTGAATAAGGTAATATTTGGATTAAGATAGATATAAGTAGAAAAGTTAATAACAAGGGGTGATTTTTTGGAGAAAAATATTGGGGATGTAGATTTTTTTAAACAAGTAGTAAAAAGACTTTGCAAAAAAAACAATATTTCCCTCAGAACCAAAATTTGAAATCATCGAGAACGTATTGGTTATTAGCATTTACTTCAGTAAAATAAGGTATATTATATTTGTTGAATAGATTCTCTTTAAAGACAGGAAAAGTAGGTGAACAAAGTGGGAAAATATCAATTGGATTCCAAAGGTCAGGTAGCTGTGACAAAGTTTCATGAAAAACAGACGCCTGCCAAATTTGATAAAAAGCAGCAACTTGAAAAAATGCGTGCGGAGTATTTGAAAAAGAAGCAAAAACAAACAGATAAATAATATGAATGAAAACATAGGAAGACTAAAATCTCCCTATGTTTTTCTTATTCGAAGTTCTTTTTTTCAATTGATGATAGAGTTTATTATTCCCAATTTTTCTTATTCCTCTTTTACAAAGCATTTCTTTTGTATGGTTTCCAATCCTTTTTTGAAAAGAAAAAGAAATAACTAATGCTTATTAAAGTAACGGGTGCGTTAGTTCAAGATGAGATTGCTGCGGCGGTCTTTTTTGCTTGTTCAGCTAACTGGCTGGATAGTTTAAGAAGAGAAGCATTTCATGAACCAAATTGTTTCGTGGAGGAGAGAAATAAATTGAACCGAAGTAATTGTTATCTTAATACAAAAATGAATAACGTCTTACTTCGAGAAGAGAGCACAAAATTGTGCTCCCTATTTACTAACGACGATGTTCAAAAAGGTCAATTGTACCTAATACAATGTGGGCTAGACCGAACCCAAAAACAGTGTTTGCAACCATTTTATTGGATCCACGTTTTTGTTTCAAAGCGTAACCAGTAGCCGTTACAGCTGAACCTAATACAGTGGGGATTAAGCCTTCACGAATATTCAATTCAATATCCCTCCACATCGAAATTAGTAGGTGTACTTACACCATATATTACTATCACCTAATGCATCAATTTGTATCCAAGTAGGATTATTGAAGATTATTAATGTCACACTTCGAGCATATTGTGAAACAATGCACTTAAGTTAACGAAGCAGGTTAATGGAAGAGGGATTTAAAACACATTCATATTTAGATTTCAGTTTTTGAAAAAAAATTGAGCTGGGACTGGAAATTGTTTGGTGGTAAAAAGGAAAGTGGCGAACATATTTCTTCGAAACTTTATGGGGATATATATGGATCTACATAAAGGTGCACTCTAACTGAGTGCACCACTTGTTTTATGAATTGTATATTTCTCTGTTTAAATTCACAATATCCTTATGTGAAAATTCAACTTCTTTTTTTTCTGCAAGTAACTCTCCAAACCTTTCCATCACCTTGTCCCGTAGTAATGGTGCTCTTTCTTTATTTGCTTTTTTCAACGCTTTCGTGAGCTCACCTTTTGTTAGTTCTGTGCAGTAAGCAGGAGTTCCTGGCTGTTGTCTCCAAGAGTCACTTAAAGAACCACTATCTACTGCGTCGAAGCCTAGCTCGTTTACTACGTCTACGACTACTTGTTTTTGTGTTGGGTCATTACCAGCAACTGCCATCGCAATTCGTTCACTAGAATGTTCGGATGTTCCTTCATTTTCTAAAGTATAGGCTAATAAGTTGTTGAAAGCTTTAATGATTGGTCTGCCTAATTGATTTGAAACCCAAATACTTTCAACCATTCCGTTCTCGATTTCTTCAATTTTGCCGTCTCTAAAAGGATAATAATTTGAAGTATCTACAATGATTACTTCCTCCCCGACTTGATCGATAATATTCCGAATGCTTGGCATTGCTTTTATAGGGAGTGATATTATAAGAACTTCAATATTTTTAATTGCATCCTCTACACGCACAGGTGTCCCAGCAAGCTCTTTTCCTTCTAAACGTTCAATTCCTCGTGCATCTGCAATTTTGACATCATATCCATTCTTAACTAATTTTTTAGAAATAATTGACCCAATTGGTCCTGCACCTATAATTCCAAATCTCATTATTGTTCCTCCTAAAGAATTTGTATATAAAAGAAATATTCTGCTTAAAGTTACACAATCATATGTTTATCAAACCGTAAACATATCTTCATTAGATATTAAAAACGTATTGAGTATTTCTGTCACATATACTAGAATAAAATCATTTCTAATATTTTTGAAGTAGGCAATAAAAATTGACGTAGTACATTTTTTTGTACTTAACAGTAGAAATCAGGTGAAAGAGTGTCTAGAATATGTAAGGATGGATTTGACAAAGAGTGTATAAAGGAACAAAGAGAAGTATATGGCATTGCCTATACCCAAAACATACTCTCTGGACGCTGGAAATATCTCATTCTTTGGTTTTTAAAGTCCAAAGAGCGTCGTTATAGTGAAATCAAAGCTTTTTTATGGGATATTTCACAAGGTTCTCTTACAAAGCAACTTCGAGAACTAGAAAAAGATGGCTTAATTAATCGCAAAGTTTATCCAGAAGTTCCTCCTCGTGTAGAGTATTCATTAACATCAAAAGGGAAAGAATTCATTCCTATTATTGATTTGATGGAAGAGATCGGGAAGAAGTTTGGGGAGCAAGTAGACTAACCAAAGCGAACACATCTATCGTTTTCCCAAAAGTTCCAAAATTAAATGGTGAATAAAGTAAAAGTTGTGGAGGAGAAATGGTTTTAAAGGCAGCTTTTTCTTTTATGATAAAAGTTTGTGAAGAAATGTACTTAAAGTAACGGGTGCATGAGTTGAAGATCGAGCTGCCATTTGGCGGCTTTTTATTATTGAAGTAACGGGCAGGTTTGTTCAATAACAAGAGGATAATCCTTTTACTTTAAATGATTGATACTATATGCTAAAGATACTTTTTGAAAGATGAGGGGAATTAAGTGTTCACAAAAGAAAAGTATATTAATTCGTTAAAAGAAAATCTTCAAAAAAACTCTCAGAAACTGGTTGGAAATATAAAAGAAACGCTTAAATTTAATTATTACAACGAGGTAGATTTATTAGATTTTTCCCTCTTTATCCATCCATTTAACCTTTCCGTTATGATGTTTTCTATGGACAGAGAATCAAATGAAGTTTTTTATGAAGGGAAAGATAAAAGTATATTTGCAGGAAGTTACGAATTGATTGGAGATATAGAATACTACAATCTTCCAGATGAGGATTCATATAAGTTCTGGGAGTTTTATGAGCGGATTGAGGATGAAATATCCAAAGCTGAGACACAAGCTTTTATGGAGTGGTTTGTTGCTTGTTGGAATAAGGCAAACGGACAAACTCTTAAGTTACCTGCCTATGTTAGTTTCGACGATGACGATAAATCCTTTGACTTACATAATAATAAATGGATCTCTGATGAGAAAAAGTGGTTAATGAGTGATATAAAAGCAAGCCATTATCTGAACGTTAGTCAAATTACTGGTATCCAAGAAAGTTATGGGGTTAATGTCGATTTTGACGGAAATATTATTTTATTAACAAAACAGAAAATACAGGGAAGGTACTTGCATAAGGTATTTCATGTTGTAAATGGAAATATAAATGAAATCAGACTCCCTTCGGTATTGATACCATTTAGTTATGCTCAACCTCTTGAGGAGAATTGGTTATTGGTTAGTGCAAGAACCGATGAGGAAGAGGGGTATTTAAGAAACGCTACTTTATTTGATGTACATGGAAATGTGTTAAAAACGTTCGAGTTTGATGATGCAATTCAAGATGTGCAAACGACAAAGGATTCTGATATATGGGTAAGTTATTTTGATGAAAATATGGGTTCAGGTTTAAGATGTTATGATAAACAAGGATTGAAAACATTTGATTACGCTGATTTTGTCATTCAAACAGGGAGAAAAGTTCCATTCATAGATGATTGTTATGCTTTAAATGTCACTTCAGAAGGCACAAATATTTATTACTATTCTGACTTTCCTCTTGTAACATTATATAAGACTGGCTATAAGATTTTTCGTAATGTTCCTATCCAAGGAAGTCATGCATTTGCAATCTTAAATGATTTGGTTTTGTTTAGCCATGGTTATGACCATAAGGCTGTGGTGTACTTGTATTCTTTAATGGACAATAAAAGAAGAACATTTCGAACAGTTAATCAGGATGGAGAAGAACTTAAATATGATTTTGCCGTTGGCAGAGGGAACAAATTGTTTTTAGTAAAGGGTAATGATGTTTACATAATAAATATGGAAGATGAAAAGTTTGTGAAGTAATGTACTTAAAGTAATGGGGTGCAAGAGTTGAAGAATGGGGATCGCTGCGGTGGTCTTTTCTTTTTCCACTAACGGAGCAGTTTAGTTGAAAAAAGGTGAAATTCCCTAAGTTACACAAAACATTATGTAAGGTATAATTAAGCTATTAAATAAGGTATCGCTATTAATAGGGTGAGATAATGGATTTATTGGGTGCAATGTCTGTTTTGATTGGTTTTATAGCGTTATATGGTGGATTCGCCTATAATAAAAAAAGACACGAAAATGATGGTATAGATGGTTCTGGAGCTGATTCAATCATCGGTGCCATCATCGCTTTATTCGGTGTCATCTTATTGAGACTGTTGCCATATCAGGTTACCAAAACATTGTTATTTATATTTGCCTTTATTTGTTTTTGTTTTAGTGTTTATGCATTTACTCACTTACACTAATGGGTGCTTGAGTTAAACAAAGAGTCGTATCTGCGGCTCTTTTTTCTTGTTCAACTAAAGGGGAGTTTAAGTAAAATTTTGCTTTTTAGTGAAAGGAGTTTTTGCAATGACATCTCATTATTTTATTGCTACATTAAAGCCAATTCCTGATCATCATTCAAGTGAAAATAATTATGCATTTCTAAATGGCGAGGCGTATAAGGAAAGTTTACCGTTTACACTCCCTTATGGTTATGAGCTTGGAGGAGAGGACATCGAATTTATTACATTTTTGGATACGTTTATGGAAATAGGGGACGTTGTAGAACTATATATATTTGAAGAAGGACGTCATGGTTACCCCTTATCACATAATCATCCAGAAGAGGCTAGAACGATTAATCTCCTGAAAAAAACTTACAAGGATCAATACGGTGAATATCAATTAGACTCAAAGAAATGGAAAGAAGAGCTTTCTAGACGCACTATTGCATCAAAACGAAGTATAACGACATTCGTTAAATACTAGTGATCTGCTGAATTCAAGGTTGTTATTTGACTAACGAGTAGCTTGAGTTAATGTTCAAAAATGAGTTGTTGTGGCAGCTCTTTTTCAATTGCTTCTTCAACTAAAGAAGCAGTTTAGCTGAAGAAGGAATGATATAATATTTATCAAGTTGGATTGTTTATTAGTCATCTAGGTGGAGGAATTTGAATACCCTTTACGACCTATTTATTAAAATATTTAAGATACAATACCAAAAAGTGAGTGAAATTTTATGGGCAAAAGAGTCTTTATTTCTATATTTATTGCTGCAATTCTTTCCGTTGTTATTCGTTCAATACTTCGTGCCAATGGCATTCACAATTTTCTTAGTGAAAACTTAACTGGTCAAGCATTATTATATTGGGTCATTTGTTTATTGATTTTCTTTATTTTTAAAAAGAAGTCTGAAAGATAAGACTTATGCATTGTTAAAATCTTGTTCAACTAACTGGGTGCAAGAGTTCAAGATTCAGCTGACATACATAGGCGGCTTTTTCTTATTGTGTTAACGTGGCAGGTTGAAGAAGGAGAACTTCTTCTACAACTTAAAAAGCTAAAACTGGTATATTTCATTGACATAATCCACACTATATACTTCGAATGATAAATAGGAGGTAATAATATTGGCAAAACATGACCAACATCCAGATAATGTAGTTGAAAACAAGATGCAAGTGTTTAACAATCTAAACCATTCAGCAACACGTTATGTACAGTCTGCCGTTGAAAATGCATCAGAAACTGGACAGGATGCAACACAAAATTTAGTGAACAGCATCATAAGGAGAAAAAAGTAAAAAATAAATCTAAAATAAATATAGTTGAACGTTACTCCACGCAAAATTGTGAGAAATGTACTTAAGCTAACAGGTGCGATGCTTCAATAACGAAGGATCGCTATTTCTTATTGAAGTAACGAAGCAGTTTAATTGAAGAATCGCTTTTAGCTCTTATTCAACAATCGGGGCAGTTTGTGGAGCAACACTTTTAAAGGGAATTGGATATTAAAGTGTTGAAGCAAATAATTGTATAAAGAAATTCAATAAACTTCCTTAAATAACCATTTGCTTTATTTTTTGAATAAATATATAATAACGTCTAATTAATCGAATTTGATTTAAATTCTATGAAGAGAAAGAGTACGTTATTGTTTCTGTTCCAAAGAGAGCTGGTGTTTTGCTGAAAACCAGTGTTCAGATAATAACCGAAAATCATCTCCGAGAAGTAAAGCCGAATGTTTAGTAAGCTTTATCGGTTTCCTCCGTTACAAGGGACAACGTATGATTGTACGTTTGTAAAGGGTAGTAAAGTGTTATTCAAACATTTTATTAAACAAGAGTGGTACCGCGAGTTTCAATCTCGTCTCTTACTGAGACGGGATTTTTTGTTTTTTAGGATGTTTTTACAATAAAAATTTAAGAAAAGCAGGTGAAGGCGTAATGAAGACGCTACTATTTGTAACAGATTTATATTATGAAGCAAAAGGAAGAAACTATTATGAAGAGGATTTATTTCTAACTTCTAAACTTAGAGAAGCCTTTAATTTGGTCATCTGTCATCCTGAAGATATTGAAGCATTTGAAGATAATGTTGATTTAATTGTTTTCCGAAATGCAGGTCCAGTCGCAAATTTTAAAGACAAATATGAAGCATTCCGCAACCGAATTGTTTCTAAACATTTAAACACATATAATTCGTTTGATGGGAAGGCTGATATGAACGGAAAAGAATATTTAATTGAACTAACAAATGCTCATTTTCCTGTTATTCCAACGATTGATACCCTTGATTCCCTAAATAAACTTCCTAGTGTAGACAGGTATATCGTAAAGCCGAAAGATGGAGCAGACTCTATCGGGATGAAATTTGTTACAAAAGATGAACTAAGTGAAAAAGTTAATTCAGAATCGAAAAATACATTGGTACAACCATTTATCAATTTTGAATATGAAGTCTCATTTTATTTTATCGACAAAGAATTTCAGTATGCTCTTTATGCACCAGATAAAGATAAAAGATGGGAATTGAAAGAGTATGCACCTACGGAAGAAGATTTAGCTTTTGCTAAACGTTTCATCGACTGGAATAATCTTGACTGGGGGATTCAACGAGTTGATGCCTGTCGAAGCGAACAAGGGGAGCTTTTATTAGTCGAATTAGAAGATTTAAATCCCTATCTTTCTTTATTAGAATTATCTGAAGAGACACGTCAGAACTTTGTAGAAGCAATGAAAAAATCATTACAAAAAGCTCTTCAGATTTAAATTTTTTACTGTTCTTATAAAGAGATTAGAGCTTGTTAGGGTAAATAAAGATTGTGAAGATTTCTACTTAAACTATAGGGTGCAATAGTGAAAAGGCGGCGGAGTTATCCGTTGCCTTTTGCCATCCAATCTAAAAGTATTTTCTATAAAACTCCCTTCTAAGGCTTCCACTTAACTGAGCATAAATCCTTGTAGTCTCGCTTTTTTCGTGTCCTAATAAACTTTGAATAACATCAATGGGAGCTCCGTTGTTCAAAAGGTGAGTGGCATAGCTGTGGCGTAGTTGGTGAGGATGAATTTCTTTGTTAATTACTGCCCGACTTGATATTCGTTTTATGATGTACCTCATCTGTCCAATACTCATTCTATGTGGGTGCCGTTCAGTAACAAAAATAACAGCTCTGCTGTGTCCGGATACGAATTTTTTTAGTTCATATTCTTCGCCATCTTTGTAATATGCCCATTGCATACCTCCAATAGAATGTGCTTCTCCACGACAACACGCACCAATACCACCTAAACCTGTTTTACGTTCTGCTTCTCTTATACTACTAAAAACTTCTTTGGAATTAATACATATTACAGGCTGTGCATTATAGAAATTCTTATCATATAGTTCGTAAGTTTTCCCCTCTATATAATAATCCCATTGCATTCCACCACAAGTTGCTCCTTTTAGGTGATTCTTACATGCAATTTTTATAGCATCGATTTTAACATTATATTCTTTAGCAGCTTCTGTTAGAGATGAATAAACTTTATTATTATCAACGCATATAACCTTAATACCTTTTAATTCAGTTTGTATCTCACTAAATTTTTGTTTTAATTCTGTACTAGCTTTATTATTTTTTCCTCCATCTCTCTTATTGTATCCATGATTGGGGTCCATAGAGTTAAAAATATTAATATAATACTGTTCATAACCGTTAAGATCATCAATACTATCGGATTCAATTAATATTTCAATAGAAAAATTATCTAATCCATATTTTCTCATAGCCCTTCTTAGATGATCATTGTGCATGTTTTCATAAATAGCTTTTAAAGACGTTCCATTATATCTTCTCTGAATTGTATTTATAGTTTGCCCAATATAAACCTTGTTGTTTATGTGATTTTCAATTTTATAAATTAATCCCACTATTATACCTTCAATCCTAGTGTTTTATTATTTTTAGCAGCTCCGATAATGAACAATATCAGAAGAAACAAATCAACTAATGTTGCCTCATAAAGTGATTTAGGACAGGTGTTTTTTATATATCTAAGAATTCAAATTTGGCTTCGTTTGTGTTCATTTCAGCTATCAAAGCTTCAACTATCATATCATCAGGTTCAATTTTGGATTTAAAATCTTCTATATTGAGTTTTAAATTACATTCACTGTTGATTTTAGAGATATTTTTATAAAGATAATCTGCGATATCTATCTCAGTTCCATCAACTGAAAATAGAAGATTATTCATATAGAAACCTTTAAAATTAAAATGATATGTACTTCCATACCATTCATCTTTGAATTTACTAAAAAAAACAGATTGTGCGAAGTCGTCGTCTTCGACTTCATACAAATTAAATGTCACTCTATTTGCGTTAATCGGAAACTTTGACGTATCGTATTCTTCGAAATAATTAAGTGCTTCATCAATATCTTCAAAACCGCTATCAAAAGATTCAATTTTTTCTTCGCCATTTTCTAATAGGATTATCTTTTCTGCTTTCATATTGTCCACTTGTTATCGCCTCCAAATATCATATTTTAATCATAGCAAAAATAAAACTTAACATACTGTAATCTGCCCGGTAGCTTAAGTACAGTCTTTTCACAATCTTGTGTCCGGAGTAAACATTTCAGCCGATTTTGTTTATGTAGGATCCGTTGCTGAGCAACGGATTTTTTTAGTTTTGCAGACCTGTTTATCATATTAACCTATTTCTTAAAAAGATGGATGACAGCTAATGTTTATTCTTATACGAAATCTGTTTATAAAAGCATGAAATTAACAAAGTTAAATGGAGTAAACATTTTGGAGATTTTGTTCACTCCATAAAAAAAGACCGTCTTTCGACGATCGGTTTCTCAACTAAAGCACCCTTTAGTTTAAGTGCGTTTATTCACAAACTTATCCTTTTTACAGTTCATTTATTATAGGAATGCTGTCTTGTTGTAAAAAAACGACTGCTCTTATTTGCAATCGCCCTCGTTAGCTCTATTTTGACTAACTACTTCACCAAATGTTCCCTATTAAGCGAATTATCATTCTTGGTATATACATTAAGATGTTCCAAACCACTTCAAATATAAACTCAATTAGGGTATCTTTAAAAAAGCCGTCTCTATTTCTTTTTTTATTTTTCATCTTCTAACTCCCAATTAATTAATCGTTGTTTAACGATTCTGACTCGGAATAACAATTTCAATCCTTTAAATAAATTCTACTTTTATTTTTTATTTCCTTCTTCAGCTAACCTGCTTCGTTAGTGGAACAAGCACTATTTCTTCTCATGCATATAATCTTCGATCTGTGTAGCAATAAGTTATGTACTTTTAGAATATTGTTGTTCAACTAAATGACTGTCGTATATTAACTAAAATAAAAAAGTATATAACGTTTATTACCAGAAAACACTAATGACATTAACAGTCATAAAGGGTGAGAATTGTATGCTTAACAAAATTATACTATGGGCGTTACTTATTGCTCCATGGTTTACATTATTTTTATTAAAGAAAGAAGATATAAAACGCTTTATGCCCTCAGCAATTTTCGCCTCCTATTTAATGATTATTTATAACGTGATTGCAAATAATCAAAAGCATTGGGTAATTAATGAGACGCTTATACCTTGGTTGAAACCCTTATTTGTTTCAGGGGTGTTTGGAGCTTTTCCGGTAATAACTTTATGGATTTTTTATTTTACTTACAGAAAATTTTGGATATATCTT
>NZ_JBGBPR010000054.1:0-11364 GCF_041106275.1 Neobacillus sp. BF23-41 | reverse complement strand
TTCTGCTTTTTTTCGAATAATTTATCTAAAAGTCCCAATTTCAAATCAATCCTACCCCTAAGTGTTATTGTAATTATTCTACAAGTTAGGGCACTTTAGGACAGCACTAAATTATTAGATATATACAAAGTCCCCTTTTTTCTTGTTCCAAAAACAGATTGTGAAAAATTATACTTAAAGTAACGGGTGCGATTGTTCAATAGGAACATTCGCTTTGTCGCTGATTAGGCAGGACAATGAGGCAAAGGAAATTCTCTTTTCAATAAGGTTATTTAGCAGCATCGTGTCGGTGTTCAAATATCAAAATAATCTTTGTATAAGTTAGTTTAATTAATAAATTTTCAAGCTATTATTTAAAAAATAGGCGGCACCTCAAAAAGTAACGGGTTCGGTTTCGAAGTACAAAATTCGAATTAGCTGCTAAAATAACAGTGAAATTAGCATATAAATCAACAAAAGAATTAACACAATAAATCGGCATATAAAATGCTCAGGGCATAAAACTCTGAGCATTTTTTTAAATAAGGGCTTATTGAACTAAAGGTTAGTTAAGTTGACACTAAAAAAGATAATATTTTAGGGACTCTTTCTCTAAAGAAAAAATAATTATGTTCCGCATCGTTAATAATTTCAAACTTTACATTTGATATTTTCTCTCTTAAAATTTCATAAATGGAATTATTTGAAGCTACAAATTCCTTACTAATTAATTCTTCACCTGAAGCTTCTTTAGTTCCGCAGTCCAAGTAAAAATCTTCAATCGATGATAAATTGGAACTACTTAATAACTTCTCTAGTTCCTCCTGGTTACGGTAAAAAGCAGAAGAAATAGCAGCTACTCTGGTGAAAATGTGAGGATAACGGCACGCAGCAAAAGTGGAAATTAGCCCTCCTAGTGAAATTCCCGCCATCGCAGTACGGTCTTTTAATGTAAGGTATTTATTATCTATGAATGGCTTTAGTTCATTTACGATAAAGTCTATGTACTCTGTCCCTTTTCCACCTTCTGAACTAGTATAACCTAATATTTTCTTGCTGTATTCTCCACTTACCCAAGGACAATATTCATTTTTTCGGTCTTCTCTATTTTGGTCTATACCGACAACAATAACTTCCAATCCAATTTCATCTAAGTAGTTTTCGAGTTCTAAAGATTTGCCACCAATTGCATCATTATCACGAAAAACATTTTGCCCATCGTGCATATACAATACGGGGAACCTCTTATTTTCTTTGTTGTAATTTTTAGGTAGATATACTCTAATCAGCCTTTCTTGTTCAAACGGAGTTATATATATAGGAAATATTTCTAACACGATTATTCCGCCTTTCACTATTATTTCTATATTTTATTTTACCATATTTTGTTTTAATCCCTTGCATCTTTGTTGAACAAACGAGTGCTTAGTCGAATAACACCTCTCTTTATTTTAATAAAAATATCCACCAAACCATCATTATAAATATAAAAACCAGTAAAACAATTAGCAACCGCTTTAAAATATGAATTCGCAGAGTGACACAAACTTCTGTCACCTTGCTAAAAGCGGTACGAATTACGGTGCTTCGTTACTCTCAATTCGACTAGAAACCCCGTCATATCAACAAAAAAAAGCAAACCAATTCGTGTGTTATTTAATGTTTTGTACTCGAAAACAGAACCCGTTACTCAAAAAGGTATCGTCTTTTTTATTTGTTAAAACAAATTTAGAGGGTTTTTTATTTTTTTAGGAGATATAATCTTATAGGATAAAAACCTGGAAAATTTAAATAAAAAGGTGATATTAAAATGACACATACGATATTGTTAAAAAACATAGTTTATATGCCAGATCCTGTATGTTATATCCTTAAATCGGATATTTTTCCCATTAAAGTAAGCGATCTTCATTTAGAAGATAGTTTTGAAACTTATGATGATATAACAGATGATGGTTATCCTGTAATTGATTCATCATTAATTGTTGATACCTATATTCATTATCAAAAAGTCAATAAGGGTATCCGAATCGAATTTGGGCGAAGGTTATCATCCTCCTTGATAGAAATAGAGGGAGATGAGGAGTTTGGTTTGTATATTAGAGAATATATGGATTTAGAGGCAAAAATCATTTCTAAAAAGAATGATTTAAAATTAGAGGAATACGAAAATAGTGAATCCACTCTTAGTATTCTATATTCCTTCGAAATAAGAGAGACTAATAACATTTTAATTAAAGACGTAATCGAACAAGCGGAATCATTAGTATTATCAATAGAGAAGGAAGTATTAGAAGAGTATAATAAATGGTTTAAAAAATCCCTTTCTTCAAATCTACACTAAATGGGAGAAGGTAAGTGGTACAAAAACGATAATATTTAACTTTTGTTCTTTCACTAACGGGTGCAAGAGTTGAAGATAAAGGCTGTCATTGAGGCAGCTTTTTCTATTTGTACTAACGTAAGCAGGAGAGTTGAATAAGAATGGTTATAAAGGTAATTAGGCAGAATATGTAATATTAACGTTTAAGGAGGTGATAGCTTGAAAAAAGAGCGATTTATGTTAATAGCTAGCATAGCTTTTCTGTTTCCAGTTCTTGAATTCTTCTTTAAAGACAATTTCCTTAACTTCTATGCACATACAGCAATTGTTGCTGTCGCTGTGGGAATTCTAGTATTTATATTCCAATATATAAAGAAATTTTACTTGGGACTAGCAGTCCTTACTTTACTTTTAGTCTTTTCCATTACAAGTTGGACAGGGAATTGGCACGAAATTGGTGCTTTATTCCGTTAAGCCTGTTTATTGCTATTAAAAAGGAACTTCTTATTGAAGATCCATTTTTTATTGCGGATAATAACGATTATATCAACAAGCTTTGCATACAATATTCACGATAAAAAAGAAGTGGATCTAGTTCAATTAACGTGGCAGTTTAGTTCAATAAGAGGGACCAATTTTATTTCCATAGTGGACCAAAAGAATAAAATAAAAAAGAGAGGAAATATCCTCTCTCATCATTTATCTTTGAAATATAAACTCCTCTTTATATTTTCGTTGCTGGTTACTTTTATTATTGTCTGTCCAAGTAACAATCACTTTCATTTTTGTTGACTTACTGTGTAAGGGGAAAGTTTGTTGAAAAAACGAAGAAGAATTTAACATATTATCCTTTTTATCATCAAACGTAAACAGTTCATTTTCTTTTTTTTGCACATCACTATATGCTTCAATTCTGGTTAATCGAACGTTTTTATCACCGATATTTGTAATGCCTATATTGTAAAGGTTATATAATCCATCTTTTTTTAAAGGGTTATGCTTGGAGTTATCGCTAATAGATTTTTCTATTACAACATTCCATTGTTTTGATGTTTCTTTTGATGAGAATTGTTCAAATTGTACAGCCCTTGTGTTTAACGGTGCAAATATCATAGCAAAATTATAGATAATACGGAAATTTTAATATTTCTCATTATGTCACCCTCTTTTTAATGTTAGGATGATTTAAGGGTGGTTATATTATTCGATAAATCGATTTCGAAAAAAGAGAAGGTGTTTCTTCAACTAACGGGTGCTTAAGTTAAACAACAAATGGGCTGTTTCGGCAGTCCTTTTTTTCTTATCTTTATTCAACTAACGAAGCAGTTTAGTGTAACAAGGGAGATGGAATTTTGTTTTCTTTGCCCTATGAAGTGCAGCAAATGAAAAAGCTAGGAATCGTTCCTAGCGTCCAGTTTTTACATATTATTTATTTCTCCTTCCTGTTGGCGAGCGAGTCACGGTCACTTGCTGTTGGAGGCTGCTCTAACCATCCATTTTTTATCATTAGGTTTGCTCCGTCTTCTGCAAATTGTAAGAGTTCTAAAATTAGTCGTATGTAATGAGCACCTAAATCTCTTCTTGAATTGACACTCAAAGCAGAACCATAAAATGAAAGGGATAATTGTGTAGACAATAGAATTTGGTACATCATATATTTATCCGAAAAGGTCATAGAAGTAGAGCTCGTGATCATCGATTGCCAAGAAACAGGAGAATTTAATTTATCTTCCTTAAATACCGATTCAAATATTTTTATGTGTTTATTGGCAATGTCAAGTCCCCTCATGAAATATTGACGAGTCTCTTTGGATTGGGCTACTTGGATGAATCCTACTTTTAAAGCAGCATGTAAATGCATTTTTAGCATGTTGAAAGTAATATCTCCTATTTCGATAGCATTCAGAGGACGACGATCCCCCAACCATCCCGTTAAAAAGCTTTGGTGCTTTACAAAATCGATTGATTCGGGTGGTGAAATAACAGGAGGTCGTACAAAAAGTCCTTTCGAAAGCATTAAATCAATGGATTGATCAAAAAGCTCCATCGTTTCGGACATACAGGTTATGTAATACTTCCGTAAGTCAGAACGAATCGAAGTACCAACAGACAAAGAATATCCAGTCATCCCTTGCAAAGTCATGATATAAATATAATTTAGGTAGAACGGGTCTTGAAAAAGACGAGGTGCTTGAATGTTTACGTCATCTTTTTCTGTAAACCCATGTGGGATAGGATAATTTTCATTTACCATGAATTCTGTAATTTTTTGGACATGCTTTTGGGATAATCCAAGGGCAGTTTGGTAGATTGATTTGACATCGTGATCTTCAATATGCTCCAGTGCATAACGAAAAAAACAAATGGACATGGTATCAAAAATGTATAGAGTCCAAAGGCTTGCCATTTCTGGAGCAGTTAATCGAATGGGGTTATTTGTCTCCAAGATTTATCCTCCAATAAACGAACTTGTACATTGTTTTTATTGTTTTCTCAGAGGTGAAAAATATGTAAAAAATTAAAAACCTCTTAAATCAAAAGATTTTACTGATGAGAAACAAGGTGTAGTTGTTTTGATAAAAACAGTATTTGTGGAGGTTTTTTACAAAGAAACTTCAACATGGTTCGATGCGGGTGGTTCAGTAATTCCGATTATTATCGGGATACATTTATAGCTTAACTGGTGTGATTCTTCAAGATGTAGTTTGCCTTTTTCTAATCTCACAAAAAAAATGTGAAATAGTGCACTTAGTAACGGGTGCAAGAGTTAAACGAAGAGTTGCTACGGCAGCGCCTTCTCTTATTGTGCTAACTAGGCAGGTTATCATAAGAAAGAAAACTTAATTATTGATATTATTTTTATTTAAAAAATTTTTTGGAGAGATTAAGGAAAAAGGATTATATAACTGAATTTAACCTGTACACAGAAATTACAAACTTGGATCAAAGGAGCATTTTATATGAGTAGGGTTATGAAAAGGGAAAGTCTTCCTAGAAACGTTTTAGGAATTTTTGATACAACCATACTTCATTTAAGAAAGCCTTCAATAATTGCTTGGTGGTCAGTAGCTTTCCCTGGACTTGGTCATATTCTACTAGGGCATTATTTTCGTGGTACTGGTCTAATTGTTTGGGAAATTTGTATTAATTCATATTCAAATCTAAACGCTGCTATGGTGTATTCTTTTATAGGCGATATACCATCAGCTAAAGGTATATTAAATACCAGATTATTGCTTTTATATATACCTATATATTTATTCGGTATATGGGACAGTTACCGTGGAACAGTTGATTTGAACAAAGAGTATAAACTTAGCGAAAGTGCCAACTCTCCCATCAAGAAATATGCTATGAACGCAGCGGGTGTTAATTATCTGGATAAGAGAAATCCTATCCTAGCTCTTATTTGGGCAATTTTCATTCCAAGTCTAGGTCAATTTTATCAACAAAGAATCTTAGCAAGTTTTTTTACACTTTTTTGGGCAGTTATCTTTGTATTTTACTCGCACTTCGCTGAAGCAATAATTTATTTAATACAGGGAGATATACAAAAATCCACACAAGTATTAAATATGCAATGGTTGCTATTTATACCTTCTTTTTATTTCTTCACATTGTATCAATCTTATACAGATACTATTGAACTAAATAAATTGTTTGCAAAAGAACAAGCACGCTTTTTAGAGGAAAATTTCCAGCCTTCGAATTTCCACATTCATAAGGGAGGACTGGTGGAATAAATGCAAATTTTTGCGACCTTTGAACAAACAAAGTATCTTGAGCTTGGGATAACAGAGTTACAGGAGAATGGCATAACGGATATTTTTGCAGTTCCATTAAAGAAAGTAAATGTTAGAGCTTCAATCATTGACTCCCTTAATCATTCTGACGGTCGTTCGTTTTTAGATAAGGGTTTTGCTTTAGCAGTTGTATTATCAACTATTTTAGCCAGCAAGGGATTTGAATTAGAATGGGGACCTATATACTGGGGACTAATTGGTGCAGCCAGCGGCATTATTATTGGTTTAGTAATCGAAATAATATTGTATAAATGGAAGAATAACAAAAAGCAAATTAAACTGGTACGGAATGAAAAACACGGAGAAGTTATACTAATTATTAATTGTCAGCTGAAGGATGAAAAATTAGTTTCAGATATACTCACACGGAATTTAGCGTTAGGGTTGGCGAAAGTTATTAATTCTAAAGAATAACAAAATTTTTTATTATCGGTGTGATGCTATAAAAGGCATCGCCCATTAACGAAGGAGATTGTGAAGAATTGTACTTAAAGTAACGGGTGCGATGCTTTAAGAAGGCACCTTGTTCCACTAACGGGGCAGAATACTTGTATAAGAACAGTATAAAATATATTGAAATCAAATATATAAAGAGATTTATTATTGTGGTAATAGAAAAGCGGGAACAAATGAGTGAAAATTTAGAGAAAAAAAACTTTGGGTTCTACTTACCGTGCGAGAAGAAAGAAGTTTTTGAGTTATTAATACAAGATAAAACCCCAAAAGAAGTTGCTGAATTACTTTTTATCACTGAAAATACGGTACTCAATCATATTTTCAATGTTATAAAAAAGCTTGGAGTAAGGGAAGATACCAGGCAGTTCTTGAATTAATCAGATTAGGAGAACTCCAAATTTAGTTAAAAAGTATTTTATTTAGCATTTCCAAGAAAACGTACCAATTGTTGATCTTGGAATAATCTCCCTAAATAAGTACAAGATAATAACGATTAATTGGTGGAGGTTATTAGTGTGCTTAACAAAAAAGAGAAGATAACATCGTTATTTTGGATTGCTATACTTGGCTTAATTTTAACAACGATATATTCAGTAATCCTTGGTATTTTAGGATATAGGACAATGAGCAGGATCGATTATATTTACAAACAGAATAAACAAAGAACAAAAAATAGTTAATAAAGAGTGACTGAGAAGTCGCTCTTTTTTTATTCCTTCTTTAACTAACGGAGCAGGTTAGTGCAAGAAGGAGAAATAAGAAAAAACAACGAATTCATACACATATTGAACGAAGCTGGGGGCATAACGATTAGAATACAAGGAGAGCAGATAATGTTCGAGACCATTGGTTGGCGGTTTTACATAAATGCAAAAACTAAAGATAAAGCTCAAAATGTATTAACAAGAATTGAAAAAGTTACTGATAAACTAAAAATTATTTCATTAGAACAATATTGGAAAGACAATTCACTCTTTGAAGTTTATTGCGATTCTTCGTTTCAGGTAGATGAACCAGAAAAAGCAATATTCGAAGTTCTTGTTTTGGTTAATCAATTAGGACACGATATAGAGGTTGTCGGTCCTCTGTTATATGAAAATGATCAAGTGGAATTTTCGGGTTATTGTTCAAGACCATCTATCGTTGGTTTATAGTGGTTTCATTTTTATTTAGATAATTTTAGATAAATGCCGTTCATAATAAGCTAATCAATATTCAATTAACGAGTACATCGGGTTGCAGATGTATCCCGTTTTTTATTCGACTAACGAGCAGTTTAGTGAAAGAAGGAGAAATTCATTAAAATGAAGAAATAAAATATTTTAGAGTTTTTGAGGAAAGGCTACGGGGAAGAGGAGATATATGAAAACATTTCGTAATTATTCCTATGTGATTTTGTTTATATTATTTTATTTTTACTTTATTTTGAAAGATTATTTTAGCTCTAAATCGT
This sequence comes from Neobacillus sp. BF23-41, assembly GCF_041106275.1. Taxonomy (NCBI): domain Bacteria; kingdom Bacillati; phylum Bacillota; class Bacilli; order Caryophanales; family Bacillaceae; genus Neobacillus; species Neobacillus sp. BF23-41. The sequence continues at coordinate 3,350 of NZ_JBGBPR010000054.1, read as the reverse complement.
TTCATTGGATTGCTAACGGTGTTCACTCTTTAATTTTGGTTTTGTTATTTATCTTTTTCAATTGGCTATTCAGTGATAAAGGCAAAAGGGATAAAAAAGATTAAAAGCTAGGGTTTTTCTTGTCAATTAACGGGTGCTTTACTTAAATAAAAATAAAATACAGGGAGATGTGTATGAAAGAAGTAATTATCTCTGAATTAGGGAAATTAGTAGGATTAAAATTACAGTATGCAGGAAGGGCATCTAACCTCTTTTGGCTGGGTTTTGGGGAAATAGTGGAAATAATTCGAAGAGGCAGAACCGAAGAAACGGCAGAATACGCTTTACATATCCAGTGTTCTTGGAGAATTTCATTGGGTAACAAAATTGTTGTTGCTTCAAGGGACTACTATTCTCCAAGCTCAGAATGGGACGGAGACATTAAGGACTTCGATTGGGATATAAAAGGTAATAACAGATTTGATGAACGTATTAAAACTTTTATAAAAGACAATGGACAAATAAAGGTATTACAAATTGATTCTGATGAAGTTGGTGGATTAAATGTCTTTTTATCTGGGGGTTATAAGTTAGAAGTATTTCCAGACAGTTCAGATGACGATGAACAAAGTGAACACTGGAGATTCTTTAATCGAAAAGAAAACAGTCCACATTTTATTGTTACTGGAAATGGAATTGAAAAAGTATGAACTTCAACATTGTGAAGAAATGTACTTAAACTTTCGGGGTGCTTGAGTTAAAGATCAGAGCTGTCATTGAGGCAGCTTTTCTTGTTTCACTAACGGGGCAGGTTTAATGAAAGAAGGATTGTCAATATTTAGTGCTTAATGAGGGTAGATTAAACCAAAAGAATTGTAAGGGGTGTTATTATGAAACAATTTATTTTGGGCATATTTGTTATCTCATTTTTTGTAACCTGTCCTTCATATTCAATAAACCGAGCATTTGCTGAAACTAATAATAATGTCGAAGAAAAACATACTGATTTTTATGATTCTTTATTAGTTTTATTAGACCCTTATGCAAGGAAAGCAATAAAAGATAAGTATCCAACTCGCAGTTATGGATTATGGAATGCAGAAATTTTAGAAGTTAAGAGAAAAACAGGTGAATTTGGTCAATTTGATTTTACGATAAAGGTTAAATATGACACTTACACAGGTCCCCATAATCCACCAGAGGGTCCTGTCATACTAACCTTTGATGTAAAATTAGAAGGGGTTAATGTAACTGAAGTTCGGGAGTGATTTTTAATAAAATTCCTTCTTCAACAATGGGTGCAAGAGTTGAAGATGGATAAGTGCCGCACTCCTCTTAAAGGAAGGGGTGTCTGTAAATATATTAGGGGGATTTAGATGTGGTTCAATGGAAATTTGATAATGGTTCAAAAAGGAAAATTAGGGGTTTAAGGAGGAGGTACAAAATGTTAGTAAATGATTTAATAGACTTAACAAAAACTATGCCTAATCCTAATGATTATTTTCTAGGTTATTGGCATCTACACTTACCATTCAGCCAAGAATATATAGATTCGAAAAATACACCGAACAAATTAAGGCGAGATATTATGCAAAAATTAATCGAACGGGTCGATTATTTAATAAACATAAAGACGAAAGAACAAAGTGATTATTGCATTTATGCTATTATTTCATTACCCAATTTGTTTGACTCACAGATTGTAGTATTCCCAGACAAAAGCTGGTTTGATGGTTTTTTCGAGAGAAATTCAAAAGAACAAAAATGGATACCTCTGGATAGTGGTAGAAATATTATAGAAGAGTGGAAGCTTGTTTTATCTTCTGATTTAACAGTTAGGGGTTTCAAAGAAATAATTTCGGACGAGGACATCAACTATGAAGGCGAAATCTGGTTTATTGGTGAGTTAAATTAGATAAGTTCATTTTGCAAATAGGTGCTAATTCTTCAAATCAGGCTAGTATTTTATTTATTTCTAATAGCAAGATTGTGAAAAAATGTACTTACACTAACGGGTGCAAGACTTGAAGTGTCAAGGAGGCTTTATGAAAAAGAAATTTGAATACAATGAGATAGTTGAAATAGTTAATTCCTCTAATCCTAAATTAAAAGAAGCAATCAATAAAAAAGGTTATATTGCTGGTGATGCTTTTGACGAAAATACTGGAAAGTGGATTTATGCCGTATTCATTTTCGATAATGAAATAGTTTATTCCTGCGATGAAGATAATCTAAAGTCAACAGGTGAATACTTTCAGGAGGATGAATATTAATTGGATTTCTTCCTTCACTAACGGGTGCTTTACTTCAAGAGGAGTAGAGCCTTTTTAGTTGTTCCACTAACGAAGCAGGTTAGTGTGATAAGCCAGACGGAACATCAGGTGTTGGGATATAATTGTGATATAGGTGTATATGCAATTTTTACTTATAAATTTGAAATGGAGAGCAAATAATGTTTTGGAAACTAAAAAGAAACTGCAAACATACTTCATATAAATTCGAAGCTGATTTTGTGGCGGATCCAATTTGGTGTAACGATTGTGGTGAAAATCTTGATATAGAGGAATTCCCCATACCAGATAAATTGCAGGAAGAGCTAATGGAATGGGTATCGGAATATGGTAAATGGATTGATTTAGAAACTGATTCATTAAAGGAAAATGGATTAAAACTAGAGGAAAATCACAATGAAAAAGGGTTGCAACTATTCCAAGAGGTGAAGAAACAGTTAGGAGAAAAATATCCAATCATATTTGTTCCATCCAAATCAGCACAACTGTATAACATTTTGAAAAATAATTGAATCTCTACTTATTCAGCTAACGGGTGCAAGAGTTGAAGATTGGGATTGCAGCGGCGATCCCTTTGCTTATTCAGCTAACGAAGCAGGATAGTTAAAGAAGGATTTTCATAAATAGAAATTGAATATAAAACATATTCATCCAAAATTTAGGGGGGAATGAAATGTGGATAGAATTTGTCAATTCCATTTCGAAGGAACATCACTTTAAAGACCCTGCAATAAAGTTTGAGATTGCTCAAATTCAAAAAGAATTAAATGTTGAATTACCTGAAGAATTAGCTGCCTTATTTAATGAAACAAATGGTGTGTTCGACAACTGGAATTGTCCTCTGGTTTGGTCAACTTCCCAAATTATTAAGGACAATCTATTTTATAGAAATTTTGAAGATTATATAGATATTTATATGCCATTTGATAATCTTTTCTTTTTTTCAGGCGCAGGTAATGGCGATTTATTTTGTTATGCAATATTAAAAAATGGGACCATTGAAAAAAACGATATTTATGTTTGGAATCACGAGGATGATAGTCGAACCTGGGTTGCAGCTTCATTAAAACATTTTATTGA
>NZ_JBGBPR010000053.1:0-11968 GCF_041106275.1 Neobacillus sp. BF23-41 | reverse complement strand
TGTTCAATACAGAGATCATCTTCTTGAAACTGCCTAGGTCTTTTTTAAAAATGTCCTTTACAACGGGTACACTTTAATGTACGTTGGTCTTTTCTACTTTATACAATTTATTAATGATTTTCTTTCATCTCTTGTTCAAGTCTTGTAATTTTCTGTTGAATTTTTATTAAATTTTCTTCGGTATCACGAATTTGTTGTAGAACATTGATTTCTTGTTGTTTCATCATTTCTAGTCGTTGAGGGATGGTATCATCCCCATCCATTGACCAATCTACAAACTGTTTAATGTCCTTGATTGGCATTCCGGTATTTTTTAAACATAAAATGATTTCCAGAAACTTAAGTGCATCTTCGTTAAAAACTCGGTCCCCTTTTTCAGTTCTTTTGAGAAAGGGGAACAGTCCTTGATTATCATAGTAGCGTAATTGAGAAATGGATAAATGATTGATTTTTGCAACTTGTCCGATCGTATAATTCATATGATTTCCCTTATGGTGTTTACCAAGGAATAATCCCATTTTTATTAAGGATTTTACCATTATAATTTGTTTTGCTTAAGGCGTATTTAACAATGATTTGTGCACCTTCCGCAGGTGTTTTGCCTCCTGGAGCATTGCCATTAAGGTCGGTAGTGGTAAAACCAGGTGTAACTCCTATAATTTCAGGACCGTTTGTACCAAATTCTTTACCAAAGGCTAATGTTAAAGAATTTACAGCGGTTTTTGATGAATTATAGCCTAATATATTAAGATGTCCAGCATCACCATTGTCAAACATTGTTTGTGAAGCCATATCGGTAGTGACGTTTACAATTTTCCCACCCTGGGATTTTTTTACTAGTGGTAAAAAGGTTTGGATCATTTGAAATGTGCCAAAGAAGTTAACATCAAATTCTTGACGCAGGGTTTCTAATTTTAATTCACTAGGAAAAATATTGAAATCGAGTGCAATCCCTGCGTTGTTTATTAACAAATCTATGTGATCTGTAACTTCAAGGATTTTATTTTTTGAGTTTTGAATTGATTGTGTGTCTGAAATATCAACTTGAACAAATGAAACATTCGAAAAGCCTAAAGATTGTACAGCTTTTTGTCCGAGTTTTTCATTGCGAGCTCCTAAAAATACGTGATAATTTTTTTCTGCTAATTGACGGACAATCTCATACCCAATACCTTTATTTGCACCTGTTACAATAGCGAATTTTGTCATATTTTATTTCCTCCAATATTTTATTGATTAGATACAATTAAAAATATACGACCTAAACCTAAGTTGAGGTCAAGGTGTTTTTTAAGGGAAACGATAAAATCCTTTTTATCAGTAACAATATTCTTATTTAAACAAGTCAAAGTTCCTGCTACGATAATAATTTATACGATAGGTGGTGACTTGACTTTATGGTCGGATCTCAGCAGTCAAAATGTTGATAATCATCCTGTCATTGCTATGGGTCGGGAAGCAAATGCATATCCCCAAAAAACTTGGTGCCCCTAAAAGAGGATTCCAGGCTTGATTAAGCTAATACTGATATCCCATAATTTCCGGGCAGAATCCTGGTCATTTGCAGCTTCAGTAGTTTCTGTTTCTTTGCAGTTAACAAAGAATTTACCGCTAACGCCAAGAACATCAGGGGAGGAAGCAAGATAAACTGGTGTAACCGCACCTTTTTTCGGATTAGTTGAGAATGTTTTGAATATCGTCCGTAGGATCCAAGGCATGTCATGCATAAGATTAGTGCGGATAATTCCTGGATGCAGGCTGTTAACGGTAACACACTTTCCATCAAGCCTCTTTGAAAATTCCTTAGTAAATAAAATTAAACCTAATTTAGTAGGACCTACTGCTCTGAAAAAAGCATAATTTTGTTTGTTCATAAGGTCATCGAAGTTCATTTTAATTCCGTTGTGCTTGGAGGCTACATTAATAATTCTTCCTTCACCACTTGCTTCAAGCGACTCCAGTAAGAGTTGGGAAAGGATAAAATGAGATAAATAGTTTGTGGCAAACGTGGTTTCAATTCCATCTTCAGTTTCAGAACGTTTTGCTAAAAAGACTGCTGCATTATTAATTAAAACATCTAACTTGTTATACTTTTTCTTAAATTGATCCGCTGCTTTTTTGACTGAACGCTGAGATGATAAATCAGCAAGAAGGAGATCTACTTGGGTATTACCTGTTTCTTCAATAATATCTTGAATCGCTTTTTTGCCTCGTTCCTCATTTCTGCATAATAGAACAATTGTTGCTCCTTTTTTAGCTAATTCTATGGCTGTAGCTTTACCAATCCCTGAGTTGCCACCAGTAATTAAACAAATTTTCCCCTTCATCGATTTCTCCGCTTCTCCAAGCAATTCAATATTATTTTTTTTCAATCTTTTCAAACGTTTTTCCATGGATGGCATTTAAAACAGATTCAGATGCAAGAAAATCATGTGGGAATCCCAGGTCAATTTTGCTAGCTTCATATAATTGGGTAAGATGTGTTTCTGAAAGACAGAAAGCCAAACTTCCAAGATTGTCTTTCATTTGTTCTTCTCGTTTTGAACCAATTAGCGGAATGACGGTACCAGCTTGTTGACGGACCCAGTTTATTGCAACTTGGGCAGGGAGAACTGCTAGTTCTTTTGCGATTTCTTCCACAACTGCAGCAATAGCCCGGTTGCGTTCATTTAAGCGTGCACTTTGAGGAGATAATCTCCCTTTTTCAGATGAAGGATTACTGTATTTTCCCGTTAGTGCACCGCCAGCCATTGGTGCCCATGCAGTAACCCCAATATCTAAAGCGCGTGCCATTGGTAATAAATCTCTTTCTGGAGTTCGCTGCAACAAATTGTACTCCACTTGCAAGCCGATAAACGGAGTCCAACCACGAAGTGTAGACAGCATATTAGCTTGTGAAACAATCCAAGCAGGTGTATCCGAGACTCCTACATAAAGAATTTTTCCGGAACGAACTAAATCGTCAAGTGCACGCATCACTTCTTCGACCGGTGTCATAAAATCCCAAGCATGAAGCCAAAGTAAATCAATATAATCGGTCTGAAGCTGTTTTAAGCTCTTTTCAACGGATTGAACGAGATTTTTTCGATGGTTACCGCCGCCATTTGGATCGTTTGGACGAGTGTTCAGTGTATATTTAGTCGCAACGACAAACTGTTCACGCTTTTCACGAATAAATTCCCCAACATATTTTTCACTTGTTCCATTGGTATAATTGACAGCCGTATCAATAAAATTCCCACCAGCTTCAACGAAAGCATTGAAGATTTTTTTGCTTTCTTCCTTAGAAGCGCCAAATCCCCAGTCTTCCCCAAACGTCATTGTACCTAAAGCTAATTCAGATACTCGTAAGCCGCTTCTTCCTAACAATTTATAATTCATTACAAGACCTCTTTTCTAATAGTTATTTTTCAGATGACATACCAGCTCTTCAGCACTTTCGAGGACTTGTTCGTTCGTTAAGAAGCGCACTCCCTGTTTCGTAAAAGTGGGCAAGAACCGCATGCCGGTCAAGTTGGCTGTTGCCTGAAATGGTTTGGTTAACTCGCTTATGCTGAAGTGATTGTATCCGCCAGCTTGATAAGCTTCTTCTGGTCCGCCTGTTGAAATTACTAACATAAACTCTTTGCCGCGTAATTTCGTTCCTTCTGACCCATAAGCCCAACCGTAAGTGAGAACCAAATCCTGCCATTGTTTTAACAAAGCGGGTGAACTGTACCAGTAGAATGGGAATTGAAATACGATACGATCATGCTCCAATAGAAGTTGCTGTTCTTTTTCCACATCAATCTCAAATGTTGAGTAATTTACACATAAATTATGGACCGTAACATTTTCCTCTTGTTGAAGACGGTTCATCCACGTTCTATTTACCTTCGATTGTTCCAAGTTTGGATGGGCTACAATAACTAATGTTTTCATTTAGATCACCTTTCAATTGTTTGTACACTTAAACAAAAATCATTAAAAGGTATTTCAGTGAAAGAAATACCTTTATTTAAATATGTTAATTAAGCTTCAATTAAGGATGGCTGAAGAACGTGATTTACATATGCTTTTGCATTTTCTTCAAGTTGTTCATTTGTGACATGCATAACACCATTCAGCATAAATAACGGCATAAAACGGGTACCTATGAGGTTGCTTGTTTGTTGTAAAGGAGTTGTTAAAGTCTCCATGGTAAAATGATTATAGCCAGTAGGCTGGTAGGAATCTTCTGGTCCAAAGGTTGAAATCGCAAGACCTAGTTCTTTACCGTGTAGCTTGTCACCGCCTTCGCCATATGCCCAGCCGTAGGAGAGCACTTCATCCTGCCATTGTTTTAACAAAGAAGGCGTGCTGTACCAGTAAAAAGGAAATTGAAGAATAATACGGTCATGTGATTCTAATAGGCTTTGTTCGTGTGCTACGTTTATTTTCCCGTCTGGATACGCTTGATAAAGAGTATGAATCGTTATTTCTTCGTGTTTTTTCAATTCCTGCATCCAAGTGCGGTTAATTCGAGATTGTTCCAAATTAGGGTGTGTGATAATTACAAGAGTTTTCATTAGTTAGTCTCCTTTTGTCATTTTTCTTTTCTAGTTTGGATTACACATATTGTGTTCATTAAGAGAATTTTTACATTTGTACATACAAATTATGTTGCAAAAAAATTTTACTTTTCTTCATACATAATTTCTGTTTCAGTTTGATTTTCGTACATGCTATAAAATGTGTTCGCAATATTTTCAGATGAGAAATAGGTTCCTTCTTGTACAAAGCCTTTAATCGTTAATGTTCCAACATAAATTCCTTTAGGGCTCAATTCTTGGTGCAAGCTGTATGCTAAATTGCGAATACCTGCTTTTCCAATCGCTAATGAAGCATAGTCAGCATAGGGGTGAAGAGCTAATCCTCCGCCCGTTAATAAAATGGTTCCATTTTCCATATGGGGAATCACTTCTTTTACACTGGTAAGAGCTCCAGCTACACTGATTTTAAAATCTTCCACTAATTGATCCACGCTTAATGTTGTTGGTTTGCCTGGTCTTCCTGCAGCAGCATTGTATAAGAGTACATCAATTTTTCCATAAGTTTTAATTACCGCATCAATGGCTGTTTTCAAAGATTCTACTGAAGAGACATCCCCTGGAAATCCTTTTGCTGCAATCCCATCATTTTTAAGTTCATTTTCATATTTCTGTAATGACTCCATATTGCGGGAAATCAAGGCAACATTAAAGCCTTCTTTTCCGAATTTCCTTGCTGTATTTAAGCTAATTCCTGGTCCAGCACCGACAATTAGCAATATTTTTTCAGTCATAATTAAGCCTCCTAAATATTTGTATATACAAATGAATGGGTAAAAAAAATTACAGTTCTCTTTCTAACTTATTGCTCGCTTCATGAAGAGTTTTACTTAAATCTTTACTGAACTCGCTTCCTAAGATTTCGGAATAGCTGTTAAACAATTCTTTTAAAGAAACCCGAAACTGCAGGTACACCTTTTCTCCTTCTTCAGTTAAAGAAATCAGTGTTTGTTTTCCATCCATTTTTCTGGTGACCAGGTTAAATTTTTCAAGTTTATCAATAAACCTCGTACTTGTGGAAGGTGCAATAGATAACTTATGACATAGTTCCTTCTGTGTGATTTCCGGATGGAACTTCACAATCATTATCATGTAAAGATATGAAGGAGCAAGGTCACCAAAATCAAATGTCTTTTCGGTTAATTTTGTTATGTTTCGAGCAAACCGACTAGCTGTAAAGTAAAGACAATGTATTAATACCTGTTCTTCTTCATTCATGTAATCAATCCTTTTTTTCATTTGCATATACAAATTAACACGAAATTACCTTAAGGTCAACTAAATCATATTTCTTGTTTCCTTCAGACACAGTATATATTATAAACTTTGTTCCAAAACTTATTAAGATTACATTAAAAGGATGAGAGAAATGAAAGCATTGCTATTGCGTGGAAAAGGTCAATGGAAAGCAATGAAGATTGAAGAAGTGGAAACACCAAAACCCGGTCCAGGTGAGATTTTAGTAGAGGTATATTAGGTTGGGTTAAATCCTGAAGGTTGTCCCTTTATAGCCATAGAAAAATCCCCTCCAAATAGTAGTGTAACACCCAAGTTAACTTCATGGGCTTTTTACACTATCTACTTAAAGGGGATAATATCAAAAGCTAGTCTTTTTTTCATTACTATTACCTTTATTTTTAAGGGTGGCGATGATGAGGATGGTGATGGTCATGGGAACTTGACTCATCATGGTCTTCATTACAACATTGAGCAAACGAGTCATCCGGACACACGCCTGGAATCGGAATGCATGGGTCAAAATTATGATTTTGGAGTACTTCGTACGGTCGCATCATATCGTGGTCTTCATGTTCAAGGATATGACAATGCCATGGATAGATTCCTGTAAATGGCCCAAACCGTGCAATAATGCGGGTAACCTCCCCAGGATTGGCACGAACGGTATCTTTCCAACCCATTTCACTTGGATCGAGTGGCAGTGGCGGCCCAATGACAGGATTATCATTTGGATCACCGGAGAACGTAGCACGACTCAATATTTGAAAAGTAACAAGGTGCAAGTGAATGGGATGAGTATCCGGTGTAGTATTGAAAAGTTCCCAAATCTCTATAGTCCCATTATATGGTGTTTCTGTTATAGGCAATTGATCCCAATCCAGATTATTTAATAGAAGTTTTAAACGCCCGAACTCATCTGTAGTTTCCACTAAGACATTTTTTCGTACCGTTATAGCATCGGCAGGATTAAGTCTCTCTAGGCAACTTAGCTTTTCTGGAATTTTACTTTTGTCAGGTTTAGAGAGTTTTTGTTTGACACGAAATTCCATAATCTGCGTAAGGTCCGGTGATGGTGGATCGCCACCAGGGAATGGTGCTGGTGCGTCATTTGTTAAAATAATACTTTGACCGTTATGGGTTGAAAAATCGATAACCACATCGACCCGTTCCGCGGGTGCAAGGGTAATTTGGGATACATTTTCTATCTTTCTTTCCAATAGTCCTCCTTCCGTGCCAATTAAGGTAAATTTTGGACCAGGAGAACTAAGACTAATACGGTAAAAGCGAGCATTGGAGCCATTAAGGATGCGGAACCGGTATTTCCTTGGCTCAACCTCAAGGAAGGGCCATACTTTTCCATTGACTAAGATGGTGTTGCCAAAAAACTCAGGAACGACTGATGGATTTGGTAATGTTGGATCTATTGGTGGAGGCGGCTGTGGTGCTGGCGGAGGCTCATGGCCTGGCTGGGTTGGATAGAACAATTCACCATTAGGATAGAACGAACGATCTTGGATGACCAGCGGAATTTCAAATTTTCCACTTGGAAGGTCCAATTCTTCCTCTTCATCATCTCTGAGGATATAAAATCCTGCAAGCCCAGCATAAACGTTCAAACGAGTGATTCCAAGGGCGTGATCATGATACCATAGTGTTGCAGGGCGTTGACAGTTTGGATAAAAATAGACTTCATGGGCGAATTTCGGCCCAACATTTTCAAAATCTCGCGTAAACCATGCCTCAGGATATCCATCATTTTCCGGTCTAACCCGACCTTCATGTAAATGTACAACCGTCCTTACAGAAGGTTTATCTGGTTCTGCACCATGAAGTGTTCGATCCACGGGCAGCAGGTGTTCAAAGGGCAATTCATTTTTCCACTTGACTAAAATAGGCTCATTTCTTCTTACTTCGAATGTAGGACCAGGATACATACCGTTATAACCCCAAACGGTAGTTGGCGGCAAATCACGATGTAATTTCTGCTTTACTTCTCTCATGGTTACTTCAAAGAATGGAATGCCATCTGATTTATCTTTTGGTTTTAAGATTGGTGGTAAAGGTAACGCATCTACAAACTTCTGTAAAGACATTTATCTTCCTCCTATTTAAAAAATTAAGCATACCTTTTATTTTTAGTTCTTAAACAGGTAATTTATTACAAAAAAGAGTTGATTCCTGCTCATTTTTATCAGTAGCCCCGGTACCGATTAATCATCCTTTTTTGGTTTAGGGATTTTTTTTATTAAACCGCGGGCGCTTATGTTAAAAAAAGGGCTGCTGTTGCAGCTTTTTCGTTTCTAAAAAAAAGGTTGTGAAGAGTTGCACTTAAAGTAACTGGTGCGATTGTTCAATAAGAGCAGTCGCTTTTCTTGTTCAGCTAACGTAAGCAATTTAGTTTAATAAGAACAACTGTTAAAATAGCCACGAAAGAGTCCAAAAAGGAGTTGGTATTTTGGATAACTTTACGATGCTTATTGATGTTCTACCTCAGTTGGCAAACATAATTAAAGACTATTTTATTAGTAAATCCTAATTTGATTTAGCAAATCAGGTTGATATTCTTCGAATAAAAGGTATGCGAGTTGGCGACCCTGATTCTTTTCAAATAGCAATGCATGGATTACCTTAATCCTTACTGTATTAATTGTGAGCTCAATCAAGGTTAAAAAACTCTAATTTAGTATTCAATGTGAAAAAGCTAGTGACCTAAAAGCGAATAGCTTTTTTGTCTTATTCATATTAACCTATTTTTTCTATTAATTTATAATTAAGAATTCATTAATATAGAAAATGCATTCATTTATCGTGCTACATTGTATTTAAATAAAATTGAAGGTTATTTTAACTTTAAGTGGTTTGTTTTCGGAAAAAATGGAGGCAATTATATGTCATATTTAATAAGTTCATTTGAACAACGTAGTGATGAAACCCCATGTAAGGTTCTTACAGAATTTATTTAAAGGATGTGAAGTATTTTATTTAAACTATCGGGTACTTAAGTTGAAGTTGGGGTTTCGGTGACAATGACAAAGTTAATATCTAAAAGTTGTTTTTTAATTTTAAAATGCAGAAATGTAGTGTATACACTACTGTTATTTATAGGAGGACAGATCAATGAATACACGGGAAATCAAGGTCCAAAAACAAGGCTGGATTCCTAAAAAGGAACGTATATGGGTAATCGTGGCGATTATTATCGCTGCTTTGATAATGCTTTGGGAACTTAAGGGACTATTACAGCTTTCATTAACCACTCTGCACAGCAGGCAGTTCGAACATACATTTAAAGGTTTTGGCTCCAATGCAAGAATTGCCTTATTTTTTGTCCTTGCTTATTATGTGCTTCTGTTGCTTTTGCAATGCTATTTTTAATTCATTCTTTTTTATAACCAACATGTTTATTGCCGTATTAGAGTCAGAGAAATAGTCTATTTTTAGGTGTAATGACGTTAATGTAACAATGGGTGAAATAATAAAGTGATTGTTTCGTGATTTTTTAATAAGTGCTTCTTGGGTAACTCTTTTTTTGGAGAACAAGATTGTGAAGAATTATACTTAAACAAACGGTGCAATAGTTGAAGAACGAGGATTGCTTCGGCGATCCTTTTTGTTATTGAGCTAACGAAGCAGGTTAGTTTAAGAAGGGATTATGGGATTATTGTAATTGAGCTGAATATACCCTAAGGACCTCTTAATTTTAGGAGGATGATGGAAATGTGGCGAACCCTTAGAATTTAGGGGCTAAGGGGGGCTAGAGTTGAATAAGACTAATCGGAAGGAGTTTATTATTACAAGGTGATCGTCAAGGGAGTTCTTTTTTATGTTGATAAAGACTCATTTAGTGGCGTAAGTATAGTTAAAGAGGGAACATTAAAAAGAGATTTAACTATTTATGAATAAAATTGTAATGTCTTTTGAAGTGCATAATTTCTAAAGTTTCCTAATTAAAAGTTTTGAAAATAAAATATAGCTTGAGTATTCTTTGGTACTTACTAATTACCTTTGAAATCGGAGAGATTTATATGTTCTTGTGGACATTATTGGGAATTAACTTACTTATTACATTTTTTCTCATTTATCGTTCTTTTAGGCTATTAAAACTATTCCATTGGTATGAACTTATTATCATTTTTCTTTTTATTGCTTCTGTAAATTCTTGGTCTTTTAATCTGTATTAATCTGCTTACGACACTTTAAATATTGTAAGAAAGCCAAAAGAATATATGATAGCGTATATCCAATTTGTTTTTTTGTTTCCAATATCACTACTATGGATAGTAAGTTTAATTAGAAGAAAGGTTGCTCTCAATTATACAATCGCTTTCTTCTTAACTTGGTGTACAGCTTATATTTTGGTCTTAGAATTAGATGTTTTTTTTGATGTAATAAAAATAAAGCATTCACACTGGTATCCAATACTCATTTCATTTGGATATAACACAACAACCATTGTATTAACTATTTTTTTTATGAAATTCTTAAAAGGACAATTAGTAAAAGAAGGAAAATGGAATGGATAATATTGTAGAAATATTATATAAGATTTATAAACCTATTGCCCCAAAACACTTTGACAAAAATGAATGGTGGATTATCTTTTTATTTTTCTTCATAGGTACTATCGTGTATTACCTTCATAAAAAGTCTCGTTTGATAGCAACATCTGAATTATTATTAATTTTCTTATTTAATATCTACTTTGCTTCATTAGGAGATTATATCCTTGCAATGAAACCCATAGACCTATATGACACTGTGGATTTAGATAGTGGAGAATTGTTTGATATACCTTTGCACACCGTTGTATACTCAGGAACAATTTATATTGCGTTACACTTCTATTTATTATTAAATCCCAAAAAGTCACATTATATAGTATTTTGGGCTTTACTTCTGACACTTTTTGAATGGATTTCTGTACACTTCTTCCACTTATTCACATACAAAGGTTGGAATCTGATTTTAAGTTTTCTATTCTATTTAGTTGTTATTACTGTAAACTTGATATTATTAACAGGAGTAAGGAAATCATTTAGTAAATGCAAATCAGGAACTAAGTATTAATAATTTCTCATTTTAAACAAAAAATGCACTCTGAATATCTTGAAGATATATATCAACAAAACCAAACTTTACTCATTTAGGATTATAGCTCTTTATTTTAAAGAGATCCTTATGGAGCTAACGGGTGCGATGACTTACATAAGTCATCGCATTTTTTGGTTTGATTAACGAAACAGATTGTGAAGTACTGTACTTAAAGTAACGGGTGCTTAAGTTCAAGAAAGCAAGGCTGTTGTTGCGGCAGCCTTTTTCTGATTGTGCTAACGGAGCAGGTTAATGTAATAAGAATATTTAAATTTTAATTGAAGGAAATCCAATTTATGGAATATAATAAAATGAAAGTAGGGGGGATAAAATGTTTAAACTCATTGTAAGCGTGGGGATTTTTTTTATTGCTATGTTACTTAGTTGTTACTTTTTTGTAGGTGTTAGTTTTATTAAGTCTTTACAGATGACATTTATAATTACAATTTTACACATTTTATTCCTTTTTATCGAAAATAAATTTCAGAAAAATAAATCTTTATATTCGTGAAGGATTGTACTTAAACTATCAAAGCAGGTTTGTTCAATAATTTTCCACAATAATTGGTATTTATTGTATAATTGTAATTAGGTTACTATAGGAGGGAAGTATATGATATTAAATACAATAACACCTATATCAATATTAGCAGGACTTGTTATTCTTGGATTCCTAATGGTTAAGTTAGTTAAGGTGTTAAAAAAATAGGGGAGGACAGGTTAGATTATTCAAATACGAATAGTCTTTTTTTTACCTTAACATAAAAATTTGTGAAGAATTACACTTAAAGTAACGGGTGCTAGAGTTGAAGATCAGAGCTGTCATTAAGGCAGCTTTTTCTTGTTGAACACACGAAGCAGGTTAGTGAAAGAAGTAAAAACGCTTAATGCGTAATTGCCCCCTATTATTCACTTGAGAATTAACAGACATAATTCAAAAAAAAAGAGGGAAACCCCTCTATGTTATCTTGTAAGTTGAAAAATGAATTGTTCTTTAAACTTTCGTTGGTCACTATTTTTATGTTTCCAGGTTACAGATACCATTAATGCTGTTGCCTTAGTATCTAAAG
>NZ_JBGBPR010000052.1:0-13297 GCF_041106275.1 Neobacillus sp. BF23-41 | reverse complement strand
GGTCTCCCCTGCCCCGTCCTCCCGCAGGAGTCTTCGCGCCTTCCGCTCCAATCAACATGTGCCAAAATCAACAATGAGCTTTAACATAGCCTAAAAAATAATAGTTACATAGTGGTGTTTTACCTTTTCCACCACTAATGTTGTTGAACATTTCATTTTCGAGAGTGGCTCCCGCCTCTAACCTTAAATGCTTACTTTGTTTTCAGATGCTTGTTCAGGATGAATTTGGTCAACCGGCTGACTAAACTGAACAATCGCCATACCTGTTACCCATTCCGGGATTGGCTCATAGCATGCGACACTTGCATCCAAGTTTTGCAATGCACCAAGCAGGACAAGCCAGTTATGAATTTCCTGACCGCCATTACCTAGATGCTCCTCAATATAATCAGCACTCCAGTTTCTTAATGCAGTAAATTCCTTCTCGGTAACCAATCGTAAAAATTCACGGTCCATTTGTTCATTAACGGGCCCTGATTTAATTCTTGTTACATTTGTTTCCCGTAACTTTAAATATTCATCAAGCTGGTCTATTTCCTGACGGCCATTTTTTAAGACTTGTATCAAGGATTGGTCTTCTGGTTTTTCACTCTCAATCTTTGGAATCGGCACCCAGTGAGATAAACCACCCGAAGCGACAATTGCAACCTTAAGATCTTTATCCCATGACTCAATCGCTTTACGAATCACTTCACCGACTTGGAAACAGCGGTCCATTGTTGGCAGCGGCGGCGCCGACGTATTCACAGCTATTGGAACCACTGGAATTTTCAAATCTGGATTTAAGAAGTAAATTCCTTGTGTATGGCCGTGATCGACTTTCATTTTTAACGTAAAGGCAAAATCAACATTGCTGTCTAAACCGGTGTGAAGGATATGCTTCGCTAAGTCTTCTTGCACAGGGATATGGTATTTTGGCAGCTGCCAGTCTCCCCAGCCTTCACATTCGCCAATCCCAATGGTAAATGCAGGCATTTGGTCGTAGAAATAACTATTGAAATGATCATCCGATATCAATACAATCACGTCTGCTCCTGAATCCTCTAGTACCTTCTTCATTTCAGACGCAGTATGGAGGAAGTGCTGTCCTTTATCTCCGCCTCCCGCCTCATTTGTCATGATCATCGGACTATGCGACATTGCGACGCCTGCAATAATTTTAGCCATTTGATCCTCTCCTTTTTTAAGATATCCTTAATTTCCTAGACTCAGCTATTTCTTTATTCCAAATAATGGATAGTTCCCCCTTTAAATATAAAGGCATAACATCGATACATTTGAGCGTTGTACCATCATTCATCACGGCTACTTTTGTTTGAAAAGAACCTCTTTCATTTTTTAAGGTAACCTCATAGCTTCCTGGACCTGGAAGAGTATAGTATGGGTAGAGTGTGAATGATTTTTCATCCCATTCGCCTGGTGTTTCATAGAATCGACCGAGTAAATCGTGCAGTTCCGCAACCTTCCCGTTTAACAGCCGATCACGAATACAGGTGGAACTTATTTTCTCGCCCCGGAGCTCTACTTTTGGTACCTTCGTGACATCAATTCGTCCGCCTGAGTCCTGTTTTAACCGTTCCAAATTACCAGCACCACGAGAGCCATATGAAAAATCAAATCCTGCGACTGCATGAACAACACCAAGACCATTCAAGTATTGCGCAGCAAACTGTTCTGGAGATAATCCGGCAAACTCTTTATCAAATTCAACAATATAAAACGTATCGACTCCCATGTTCCGAAACTTCGCCTCTTTTTCCGCTAGCGGCATTAAATAATGGACGTGAATTTTCCCATTGGAGATAACGGTTTTCGGATGTGGGAAGAAACTCATGACAGCTAAAGGCACTTGTTTTTCGCTTGCCTTTTGATAAGCGGTGTTGATGACTGCACAATGTCCATGATGGAGACCGTCGAAACATCCAAGGGCCATCACATTTGGCCTCGCCTTTTCCTCCCATTCTGCCAAATTACTCCGGTTTACATGAATTGTTTCCATAACAGTCTCCTCTCATCATCCTTAGATTGTCACAGGCAATACTTCTACTAATGAACGGTACTTTCCATTATAAAAAATCAGTGGCTCTGCATCTTCAAGGTGAATATCCGTTACTTTGCCAATAAACAAAGTGTGGTCCCCTTCAACATGTTCAGCTGATACTTCACATGCAACTTGTGCAACGGCACCAGATAATACCGGCTTTCCATCAAGGCGGTCAAAGACCACTTCTTTGTGCTCCTTCAATTGTCCAGCGAAAATCATCGAAAGCTCTTGCTGGTCAGCGGCTAAGATATTCACAGTGAAAATCTTGCTTTCTTTTATTTTGTTTAAGATTTTTGCCTTTTCCCCGATAGAAATAACGATAAGTTTTGGGTCAAGCGATACAGACATGAACGCATTCGCTGTCATTCCGTGGACGTCTCCCTCTACCTCTGTGGCAATAACCGTTACCCCTGTGGCAAACTTACCCATTGCACTGCGAAACTGACGATCATCCATTTTAAAAATCCTCCTCTGATAAAAATTTCTATAAAGCTTGTTATCTATGATTCGTACTCTTCGAATTTAACCCCTAACTCCACTGTTAAAACCAAATAACTCCTGACCATAGGCAGCAACTGCATCTTCGTATAATGAAGTCTTATGTGTGGCAACAGCGATGATATCCCTTAAGAACAATTCCATTGGTCCACCTTTATAAAGAGCGCCTCCACCAAGAGTTAACAGAGATCTTACGGCAATATCCGTGCAAATCTTAATCGCTTTTGTGCGGATCGCAAAGAATTCGGATGGAGGAGTTATACAGCCATCTGTTTCATAGTTTTCTAGCAGATTAATATATTTTTCTAGCAAAGCTTCAGCCACGTGGAAATCTGTTGTCATTTCGGCTAATACCCGCTGACTTCTTGGTGACTCACTTTCCCTTACTCCATCCATTAAGCGCACACGTTTTTCAGTTAGCACTTTAAATTCCTTAAGTATCCGCTCTGCCCCGCCCAGGGCCATGTAACCGAATCCCAAATAGAAGGAAGGAAAGAATGGGACATGATAAAAAGGATAGTCTGTGTCATATTCTTCTAGCGGTGGTCTTCTTGTAAGCTCTGCTTGATCTAAACGTAAAATCCGCTCCATTGGGACATACACTTGATCGGCAATAATTTGGTTACTTCCTGATCCTCTTAAGCCAAATGTATCCCAGTTATGGACCACTTCCACCTCGGATGTTTTTAGCATTGGCAAACAATATACAGGTTGTTCGCTGTCAGGGAACTGAATCATAACCCCAACACCAACCCAATCACTATAATTGACACCACTGACAAAACTCCACTTGCCACTGATACGATAACCATCGCCATCCCGTTCTGCTTTTCCTAATGCAGCAAAGATATCGCAAATTAATCCGCCCTGATGAATGATTTCGTCTGCACCATTTTCAGGAAGAAAAGCTGGAAGCATATTGTGAAGCGGATAAAGATAGGTTAGCCAAGCTGCAGAAATATTGTAATTCGCCACCTTACGAACGACCTTAGCAAACGTTTTCAAATCTGCCTGTGGTCCGCCATATTTTTTTGGAAGCATCATCCGTGAAATTTGCGTTTCTTTGATGAGGTTCACCACATTTTGTGATATAGTCGCATTTTTCTCTGCTTCTAGTGCTTCTTGCTCTGCCAATTTTCCGATTCGTTCCGCTCCGGCTAGTAAATCTTCAACTGTGACATCTTCCCTTTTTAATACAAAACTTGCCATCGTTCTACACCCCTTCTGTTTGATTAGATATAATGGTTGAGAAAAATAATAGGTTATGGACTAACGTCCGTTGGTCAATTTAGCTGGCACCGCTTACATTTGAAATATAACTAGGTTTTTACTATTTGAACCTTGTAAATAAAGTTTATATAATTTGGAATTTTCATACTAGAGCAAAAAATGTCTATGTTTTTTAAATTACTAGACAATATTTGTTCATCACAGAGAAATCAGCGGTGGAAAAAGGCAGAAGAAAAACCACCCGGCTTATTCCGGATGGCTCTAATCTAATGTGAGTTCCCCTATGGCAATCAACGATTTTAAAATCAGTAACAATTGATGCATTTCATCTGAATCACGAAGGTCTTTTTCTAATAAGCTTTCGATCCGGCTGATCCTATGCCGGAGCCCGCTCATCGATAAAGACAAATCACTCATCGTTTGCTCAAGCTTCCCCCCATTCAACAAAAAACTATACAAAGTTTTTAGAAGTTCGAGGATTTTTGGATCTGTCATGTTATATAGAGGTCCTAATTCTTGCTCAGCAATCAGTTTAATCCCACTGATATTTTTCGCGTTAATCAGTACCCCCACGATTCCTAATGATTTAAACGGGACGATATGCTTCTTGACTGCTAATCGTAAAGCAATGGTTGCTTCCTCGTAACATCTGGATGCTTGGCAAATATCATCCTCTAAATGGCTGATACCACATTTAAAATGGCCTTGTGGATATTTTTTTAACATATAATCGAGGTAATCTTTTATCACATCATAGATCGCTTTCTTTTGAATGGTTTCATTGGTAATCAATAAAACCATGTTGCCATCACGGTGTCCAACCAAGATATTATGCTTTTTTTCATTGAAATAATGAAAGGTCGTTTCAAAAATCTGTTCCTGCAGAAGAAACTCATCTTCAATCGAACTTTGAATTTTTTTATATTCAACTACCGATAGATAATATTTCTGCTCAAGATCTACACCAGTATATTTCCCACGATTGATGATCTCATTTGTAGACAGCCGGCCCTCTACTATTTGTTCAAGAAAATTCCCCTTCATTCTCTCAAACGTTTCTACCTTTGTTTTCTCATTTAAGAGAATAAGTGAGGCCGCATTGGCAAATCGGTCTAAAAACAAATAATCCTCTTCGTGATGATGATTTTTCAATTCATCATAAAGCAAGGTACAATAACCGATTACTTCTTTTTGTAAAAGGATTGGGGTGATGAGACGTTCCTGTATCGAAGTTTGGATCACTTTTTTTCTAAAGGGTAAAAGTGACTTCGTGCTTAATCGATTTTCTTGAAGATAACTTTCCATATCGTCTCGATAATCCAAATATTTTTCCTTCGATAGCCCTGAATAGGTAATCGTTCGATGTAACGTATCTTCAACGATAATGGGGATTTGCATCATTTTATATACCATATCAGCTAGGGTTTGCAAATCACTGCCATTAATAATCTCTTCGGTTAATTTGTTTTGAAAATTGGCCAAGCGAGTGACGACATTTTTTTGATCCAATAATTGGTCATAGGTTAACTCAAGTTCTTTTACAATCGGTGTTTCATTATAATAATCGAGTTCATGCTCATCTTGAAGTTCCTTTTCCCATTCCTTTTTGGGCTTCATCACCCATCGGCACTCCGAATCGCCCTTCCCCACACAAGTGATTTCTCTCGCTAGAAGCGGTTCTCCAAATATCGTTGTCATAAAACCGCTCGCAAACCCGCTCAATGTGTGACAAACCGGACCATTAGATACTCCGAGATGCTTTATATGCTCCTCAGCCTCATAAGAATCAATCCATGTTCCGGATGAAAAGAAATAATGGATCCGGCGTTGTTCATCTAACTCATAAGAGCAATCATGTTTAACTCCTCTTATATGCCCATTTTGAATGTGGAGAATCGGCCCATGTTTGATGAGATTTTCTAGTGAGGATTCGGTCTGCACCACTTCATTGGCAATTTTGACACCCATTTCCCAGCCATAATGAAATAAAAATCCCTTTATCCTCTTAATGCCAATATTCTTTGCCAGTTGCTGCCTGAGAATCCCGAAAACGGATGCGGAGGTAACAATCTTACGGTCACCTGCAACTACCTCGTGGCTATAACTCTCCTCCGAAACTTTGACGTTCATGCTAACACATCCTGGTTTCATGATAGATAGCATACGTCCTTCTAGTTGAAAACAAATCTTTTCGTATGCCTTAAATTTCAGTTAATTTAATCATAAGGCTTTTCAAATAGACCATCAATCAAATTCCACCTTTTTTCCACGAAGAGCACCTTAACCTAGAGGATCTTCTCCAAATCGTTCCCATAGATTTGGAAACATCTCTTCTAGATCATCTTCGTCTTCCCAATCAAATTCAATTTCAGTAGGATCGACCCATCCCTTTTGAGATAGCAACTCTAGCATCTCATCATACAAGTCTTCATCCCATACTTCTGGGTCGCCACCCTTTTTCAGTGTGAAGGCATCAAAACCTACATTTAGAAAATCCTCGTATTCCGGAACACCTTCATCTCCCAAATTTTCATCAGTTATATAATTTGCCAAAAATTCGGGTTCCTTCAGTGTTTTCTCGTATACCTCTTGTCCTTGTGAAATGAGCCATCCTCTAAAATAATCAAAAGAATCATCAGAGCATCCTCCCATGATCAGATAGGCAGCACCCCATAGATGAGATTGATAGCTTTCCTTCATGTAACTTTCGAAAATAAACTCAAAATCCACGATCTCATCTATCGACTTCTTACTAAGTTCTTCTGTTAACCATTCAACCTGGTCTTCTTTGTAAGACTTGGACTGCTCAATTAAATTCCAGTATTCCGTTTTATTCACTCTATGACCCCTCCAGTTACTCAATTACCGTTTTTCCTTTTACCAAAAATATTTATTAATTCCTATTTTATCAAGTATCACAATTTATTTACAATCAAAAAATGCGATACCGTTGAGGAATATCGCTATTCTAAGGGTTCTACTCCTTTTTAATAATTTGCTATTATACTAAGTATGCCCCTAAGGCCACCATCGCTTTCTTTAATGCTTGTTCATAGGCCTTATCCTTACCAACTACAGTACGAAAATCTGCGACGTCTCGAACTGTCGAACGTCCTTCTATTTCATACCCATTATTAAAAATAAGAAGACATATCGTTGATTTATCACTCATACGATGGAATTTTTTCTCTACGAGCATTTCTTCTAATTTAATCCGTTTTTCATCCTTAATCGAATGGGTTCGAGAATACGAGATGACAATATGGTCATACATATGGTGATTCTTACAAGTTACGATAAGAATTTTTTCCCCTTTATGTTCCACTTGATTGATCTCTCCGCATTTTGGACAAATACTATCTATGAACATACTTACCATTTACCGCACTTCCTTTAAATTATTTGGTTAATAGGATGAAAGCATCTTAGAACAAAGGTTGTGTTACTTTATATATTTCTTTTCCGAAAAAAAAATACCTTCTAATATCGAAGGTACTTAATTTTAATCTAATCTTAATTTTCATTGGCTGCTTCTATACTAGTAGTCCTCTATCGAATGGTCCTTGTGCATATTAATTTCATATTTTTTTGGACTACGCCTTACAAAAGCAGAACTACTTTCCAATGCGAACAGTGACTGTCACTGTTCGCCAGGTAACTTGATGTCTTTGGAGATGGTGTTCAGTTGAAGATCCCTCTTTATACTTTTAATAACCTTCAGCTGTAAAATCTAAGAGAGACAGGCTTTATGATAACGGGTTCCGTTTTCTATCGCAAACATTGAAAATGTAATATAAAATGGCTATCAAATTGCATATGATTTTGATAGACTGTGGGCTCCACCTTTCCTTCATTAACGACGTTTTGTGACTAACAAAGCCAATGCTGCAGCCAAAAACCCAGCGGTCAGTTTGCCGACAATCAGCGGAATGACAAAATTCCTCTCCACACCCGCCACAAACCCTAAGTGACTGCCAAATACAAATGCGCCGCTTACGGCAAATGCGGTATTTATGACTTTCCCGCGGTCGTCCATTTCTTGCAGTGTCGCAAACATAGGAATGTGATGGGCGAAGGACGCAATGAATCCTCCCAATGCTTGTTGATTCATACCTAGCTTATTTCCGAGCAGTACAAAAGGCTTCTTTAATACTTTTACTAACACAAATACAAACGGAAACGCACCGGCAAGCATGATGGTTATTTTTCCAACTGTTACAAAGCCTTCTGAAAGCGGCATCATACCAGGAATAAGAACTATACCTGTTAAAGTTTCAATGATAATCGAGACAAGACCAATGATAATAACTATTTCAATCCCTTTACCAAACCATTTAAAGCCACGGATCATCACGGATTGAGCGGATAACATCCCAATGCCGATCAAGACAGAAATGAGGATAGAAGGAAGCAGATTTTTCAACATCCATATCAAGTCAAATCCTGCTACGAATCCTCCCGCTAAACATCCAAATGGAATAGTCATGATCCCAATTAAAATTCCTTTAGCAAAAAAGGGATGATCATTTTTATGAACGATGCTTAAAGCAACCGGAATGGTAAAAACTATAGTCGGCCCCATCATCGTTCCTAAAAAGACCCAAGAAAATAAAGCAGCATCACTCGATTGAGCCATTTCATTTGCTAAAGAGTATCCACCCATATCAAGAGCTAAAAACGTGGATGAAAACATCGATGGATCTGCTCCAAGAAATTGGTAGACGGGGGATACAATCGGTGTTAACCATTTTGCCAATACAGGCGATAGTGAGATCATTCCAACCATTGAAAGGGCTAGTGCTCCCATGGAATGGAAGGCTTCCTTAAATTTTTGTCCGACTCCATACCGATTACCCAACAGATAATCTATTGCTCCTAGAACCATAAATCCTGTCATGATAAATATGATGATTTCATTCATATCGAATACGACCTCATTCAAAAGAAAGGTCATCTTTATAAAAATTCATTGGATGACCTGTTCAATATTTTTTATAAGATAATTAAGTGCTTAGGAGAATGGGTAATGCTTTCATAACCATTCTCTGTTACTACAATATCATCTTCAATCCGGCAGCCACCCCATCCTGGGATATAAATTCCTGGCTCGACGGTAACAACCATTCCAGTTTGAAGAATTTCTACACTTTTGTCAGAAAGCCGGATTGGTTCGTGAACTTCCATACCTAACCCATGACCTGTTGAATGTCCGAAACGATTTCCGAAGCCTTTTTCTGTAATATAGTCTCTCGTTAAATCGTCAATCGTTTTCGCTTTTTCACCTGATCGAATTCCTTCTGTTCCACGTTTTAGAGCTTCTAATACGATGTGATAAATGTTGCGGAACTCATCCGTGCAGCTCCCGACGGCGATTGTTCTCGTAATATCAGAACAATAACCATTGTACAATGCACCAAAATCAAGGGTTACCATGTCACCATGCTCGATTACTTTTTCGGAAGCCACTCCATGCGGTAGGGCAGCCCTCTTTCCAGAAGCAATAATGGTATTAAAGGATGATGAGGTTGCACCTTGCTTACGCATATAGAATTCAAGCTCATCACGGATTACTAATTCCGTAACCCCTGGTTTAATGACATTCAAAATATAATCAAACGCCTTATCTGCGATCTTAGCTGCCGTTCTCATTAATTCTAATTCTAAGGGCTCTTTGATTTCTCTAACCTTTTCAATGATATTTTCCAATTGGATCCATTGTCCATTTCCATACTCTTGTAGCGTTGAGAACGTTTTTAATGTCATGGCATTTGCCTCAACAGCGACCTTTTTAAGACCTTGACGTTCGATTTCATTGGCAACTTCTTTTTCAAGATTACCGTCATGGACGATAAACTTAGCGTTTTTCACTTCATTTTGAGCTTGTTCAGCATAGCGGAAGTCAGTGATAAAGGTAGCAGCATTTTTTGAAATTAGCACCATACCTGCTGATCCTGTAAAACCTGTCGTATATCTGCGATTTTCACTCTTTGTAATTAATATTGCATCGACATTGTTCTCTAAAAGCTGTTTCTGTATTTTTTCGATTCGGTTCATTATCGTTCAGCTCCTACAACCATTAATTTTTTTGGAAACTTCGTTAATACTTCATACCCATTATCCGTAATGACAACATCGTCTTCAATGCGAACACCACCAAGGCCATTAAGATAAATGCCAGGTTCAATGGTGATGACCATTCCTGATTTCAATAACCCCTCATTAGCATCGTTCATAGAAGGTGCCTCATGAATATCAATTCCAAGGCCATGACCGATTCGATGTGGAAAAAAATCACCGTAGCCAGCCTCTTGAATGACGCGTCTTCCAGCGATATCAACATCACCAATTCTTGTTCCAGGTTGAGAAGCATCCACCCCAGCAAGATTGGCTTGTAAAACCGTATTGTAGATTATATCGAGTTCGCTATTGGTATTACCATAAATGACGGTTCTTGTGATATCAGAGCAATATCCCTTATATTTCACACCTAAATCAAATAGGGCAGTATCGCCTTTTTTTAACTTATTGTCACCTGAAGCGCCATGTGGGTTACTTGCATTTTGTCCAAACAATACAATGGGAGGGAATGACATGTCTTTAATCCCTTTTTTCTTTAATTCAAATTCAATTTTCCCTAATACTTCAAGTTCTGTGATTCCTTCTTTTAATGCTTCAATACCCACTTGTACGCCGTAATCAGCAAAAGCAGCGGCTTCACGTAATATTTCAATTTCATCAGCATCTTTTACTAGTCGCATTTCAGTCAGTATTGGATCTAGTGATGCAAACTCTACTTCACCAAAAATCTGTTGCAGACTTTCAATGTAAAAATAGGAGATTTCATGTTTCTCAACTGCAAATTGTTTCATTTTGGTTCTGCTTTCGATCACGTCACGAACAAGTGCCCACGGGTGATCGGAATCTGTGTAACTTAGGATTGGATGGTTCCAGCCTGCTTCCTTTATCATTTGAACTTCTATTGCCGGTGTAATAAAAATGGGTTCGTCATTCGGGAAGACAAAAATACCTACAAACCGTTCGTGCGGATTGTAATCAAAATTCGATAAATAAAAAATATTATGGCGCGATGTGACTAAGCCACCTGGAATACTTTGTTTTTGTAGAAAGGTTTGCAATTCTTGCAATCGCTTATTCATGATCAATTCCCCTTTAATGTATGGATTAAAATAGACATGAAGTATTGATGCAAGTTCTGTGCCATTTTAATAATCTTTTATTTAGGGGATAGTTTAGGTAATAGTGTAGATGTTTTTAGACACTGTGGAGTTCTAAGTGTCAAAGTATTTAGACGGTTAGAGTTTTGACAGAACAGTGGAACATCCTATAAGTGGAGTTTATTTAAAGGTAGGGAGCTTACTTACGGGTAGAGGAGCAATACTTTCGGTAATGGAAGATAACTTGCGACTAACTGAGCATTACTTGCGTCTACCTTTGATTTCCAGCTACTAAATCAGCCCAGGAGCTTCTTACGCTCGTCTGGACTAATTTAGGGGCATATGCTTTTTGTTTTTATAGCTCAATCTTTAATTTTTTCATTTTATTGTATAAAGTAGCTCGAGATATTCCTAGTTTTTTTGCTGCTGCTTGCTTGTTGCCATTCTCAGTTTGAATGGCTTCCATGATTTTATTTTTTTCAAAATCATTTAGGTCATCTTGCAAGGAGTCATCAAGGTATCCAGTCGATGACAATGTAGATTGCAACAGCTTTGGCGGTAAGGCTCCGACAGAGATTGTTCCTTCTCCTGACAATAACACTAATCGTTCAATAACATTTCGCAGCTCCCTCACATTTCCAGGCCAATCGTATTGTAATAGGGCGGAAGTGACCTGAGGATCTACGATTTTAATCTTTCGATGATATAACAATGAAAACTCATATATAAATAGATGAAGGAGCTCCATAACATCTTCTTTTCGTTCTCTCAAAGAGGGGATCGTAATAGATAAAATGTTAAGTCGATAATAAAGGTCTTCTCGAAAGGTATTGGCTTCAACCATTGCCTCTAAATCCTTATTTGTAGCAGCAATGATTCGGCATTGGGCTTTAAGTTGTTTTGTACCACCAACCCGATAATACGTTTTATCTTGCAATACTCGGAGTAACTTCACTTGCATATCCAACGGTAAGTCACCAATTTCATCAAGAAAAAGTGTTCCTCCATGCGCCAACTCTAGTTTTCCTTTTTTACCATTTGCATCTGCTCCAGAAAATGCTCCTTTTTCATAGCCGAAAATTTCACTCTCAAACAATGATGGTGTAATCGCACCACAGTTTATAGCAATAAATGGAGAGTCTGATCCACGATAATAATGAATAGCTTTTGCGAAGACTTCTTTTCCAACCCCAGTTTCACCAAGTAATAAAATGTTCGCACTCGTTTCAGACATTTTCCTTGTTAATGAAACTGTTTCTTTCATCAATTGACTCGAACCTTTAATTTGTTGAAAGGAATCATGTGACAAATGCAGCCTTGAAACCTCCATCTGCAGTTGAAGAATTTTGGAGGAAGCATTCATAAGCTCTTGATTCATTAACACTTGACTCGTAATGTCTGTTTCTGCAGCAACCGCACCTACGATCCGATCATTGATGACGATAGGACTGCTATTAATCATGACAAAAAGATCCTCACGAGGTTTATGCTGCTTATGACGAAATGATTGACCTGTTTCCATCGTAACTTTATTTAATAACATTTCTTTTGGAAAAAACTGCTCCATTTCATTTCCGATAATTTCTTCTTTAGGAATTGAAAAAATCCTCTCAGCACCTGGAGTCCAAACAACCGTTTTTCCAGCTTCATCCACAATCGAGACCGAACCATCCATTGTATCAATTATCGTTTGAAAATAGGCCTCTAAATATTGATAAGATTCAAACACTTTAGAAAGTAAAGCAGCGGAAGCGATGTAGCCCTTGATTTTTCCTTCTCCATCCGTGATGACCACAACATCTGATGTTTGCACTTCTTGAATTACGTCTTGAATAACAGCTTTTTCATTGGAAACGCCCGCTTTTTTCCAATAAAGTTCTTTGATATTCTCGCTTTTATAATGAAGATACTCATTTATCGTTAACATCCAGACTTCACTTTGATGCTGTTTAAATATATATGCTGCTTCATTTTTGTCATCCATATCGGAAAGCAAAGAAAAATTCGTTTGCAACAGGTCTTCTATGATAGGAAGAAGATGCTTCATGATGATTCCACCACCCAATTGTCTATTTTTCATATTACTCTATCATTTCGGCGAGTTTGAGTCATGATTAATGTCTTGTGGGTTCTAACATTCCACATTGGACTATCCTGCCATTTACTTAAATAAAAAAAACTGCAGTTAAGCAACTCATGATCTTCAACTAAAGGGTGCTTCAGGTCGCCGTAAGGCGGTCTATTTCTTTCTTCAACTACCATGAAAATAAGTTTCTTCAAGATTAGAAAAATGACAATGCTTAAGAAGACCCTGCTCAATCGTAAAAAAAAGAGGAGAGCGATAATTAAT
>NZ_JBGBPR010000051.1:0-14116 GCF_041106275.1 Neobacillus sp. BF23-41 | reverse complement strand
GTCTTACTGGATGCAACAAAAAATCAAATGAATCATCTTCACCTAAGACGCCCAAAATAAATCAAATGAACATATCGTGGACATTTGTCCACGAACGGTGCCTGACACCAAATTTTTAATACTAATCTACTTATTTTTTCTTTGCGTGTTTGCGCATGTCGAAGGCTACTGCGACGATGATGATTAAGCCTTTTACGATGAATTGAATGTATGGGCTTACGCCAAGGAAGGCTAAACCGTAGTTGATGACTTGGAAAATCAGTACCCCTGTGATAACACCAGGGACGGTTCCAATTCCACCTGATAGTGATACACCGCCGACTACGCAGGCTGCGATTGCATCTAGTTCATACATGTTACCTGTGTTGTTTGTTGCACTACCTACACGTCCAGCTTCCAGCGTACCTGTTAAGCCGTATAGAAGACCTGCGATCGTGTAGATGATAATCAGGTTTCTTGCTACGTTTACACCCGAAACCTTAGCAGCTTCTGGGTTTCCACCAATGGCATACATATTTTTTCCAAGCTGTGTTTTATTCCAAATCACCCAAATGATAAGTGATACTACAATGGCATAAATAATGAGATATGGAAATTCATATTGGCCAATTTTTATTCCGCGTTGCGCAAAAGTTGTAAAGGCTTGGCTTAATCCGCCAATTGGCTGCGCACCATATGGCGGGCGGTCAAAATAAATCGAAGTTAGTCCGTAAACACCAATCATCATACCTAAGGTAGCAATGAATGGAGGAACGTGAAATTTTGCTACAATGACACCGTTTAATGCTGAAATGAGACCTGTTGCTACCATCGCAATGACAATCGGAACAATTAACGGTAATTCCGGCAGGTTTGGATACATTCGATAAGCATAATCCCCTGCTTGCAGCATTGAGGCTGATATAACGGCTGCAAGTCCAACCATCCGGCCCGCTGAAAGGTCAGTACCTGCAGTAATTAAGATACCAGCTACCCCAAGTGCGATAATAATACGTGAGGATGATTGACTTAAGATATTAATTAAGTTCGTCATCGATAAAAAGTCCGGAGAAGCAGCGACAATCCCGACGACAAGAAGGATTAAAACTACATAAATTACGTTATCAACAAGCCATTTTGATACGCTTGATTTTTTTGAAGCTTGAGTATTCATATCCATTCCTCCTAATACAAAGCTGCTAATTGCATAATTTCTTCTTGAGATGTTGCGTGAGTCTCAACAATTCCAGCTGCTTTTCCATTACTCATGACTAAAATTCGGTCGGTTACACCCAAAAGCTCAGGCATTTCGGAAGAAATCATGATAATTCCTTTTCCTTCCGCAGCTAATTGGTTAATGAGTTGATAAATTTCAAACTTTGCCCCGACATCAATTCCCCTAGTTGGTTCATCAAGCAATAAAATATCTGGTTTTGTTAGCAGCCATCGGCCAATAATTACCTTCTGTTGGTTACCACCTGATAGACTTCCAATCGATGTCTTTTGAGAAGGTGTCTTTACCTTCATGGAGTCAATTACCCACTGGGTATCATCGGCGACTTTGCGGTCAGATAAGAATCCGCTTTTTGTTTTATATTGCTTCATGTTAGAAATGATCGAGTTAAAGCTAATGCTTAGTTCTGGGAAAATACCGGTTGATCTTCTTTCTTCCGTCACAAGGGCAAAGCCATTTTTGATGGCCTGCTGCGGTGAATGGTTTTTAACTACCTTGCCATTTAATTCAATCGTTCCTGATGTTAGCGACCTCATCCCAAATAATGCTTCAACCACCTCGGTACGTTTCGAGCCAACCAATCCGGCAATACCTAAGATTTCGCCTTTTCTTAACTCGAAGCCGACATTAGAAAAAGAAGGCTGTGTTTCTGCAGTCAAATCAGATACTTTCAATATTAATTCCCCTGGTTTGTTTATTTTTTCAGGGAACCGTTGTGAAAGGTCACGTCCTACCATCAATTTAATAATTTCATCGGTTGTTAGATCCTTCGAACTTTTTGTTGCTATATACTGACCATCACGCATGATTGTTACTTCGTCAGAAATCTTTAAAATTTCCTCCATTTTGTGTGAAATATAGATAATCGCAACGTTCTCACTTTGAAG
This sequence comes from Neobacillus sp. BF23-41, assembly GCF_041106275.1. Lineage (NCBI taxonomy): Bacteria > Bacillati > Bacillota > Bacilli > Caryophanales > Bacillaceae > Neobacillus > Neobacillus sp. BF23-41. The sequence goes on along the minus strand of NZ_JBGBPR010000051.1, from coordinate 12,016 downwards.
CCTTTTGATGATTCTGAACAGATGATTTACTTCCGTCTCTGTTAGAGAGGAGGTTGGTTCGTCCATTACTATAATTTTAGAATGATAGGAAACAGCTTTTGCAATTTCCACCATCTGCATTTCGGAAACAGAAAGCGTGCTCACCTTACTACGTGGATTAATACTGATATCAAGACTTTTAAAAATAGCTGCAGTATCTTCGTACATTTTCTTCTCATCAATGAAAATGCCCTTTTTCGGATAACGCCCCAGCCAAATATTGTCCATAACATTCTGTTGACGTACCTGATTTAGTTCTTGGTGCACCATGGAAACTCCGTTTTCGAGGGCTTGCTTCGAATTGGCAAAGGAAACTTCTTTCCCACCAAAAAGAATTTTTCCTTCATCCATCGAATAAATGCCGAATAAGCATTTCATTAACGTCGATTTTCCTGCACCGTTTTCGCCCATTAAGGCATGTACCGTTCCAGGCTTTACTTTTAGGGAAACATTGTCTAAAGCGAGTACCCCTGGGAACCTTTTTGTTATATTCAGCATTTCTAGTAAATTCGTTGTTCTTGATTCTGACATGAGCGAACCTCCTCTGAAACCATTTAAAAAAGGATGAGAGCTCCATGGGATGCTTCTCAAACTTTTAAAGAGAGTAATAATTTTTTTGCGGTATCCAGCTCCAAATATTTGGAGTCTTACCCCGAACGAAGGAAAAGCGTCCGCTTTTCCTTTGTTCGAAGAGCGCCTAAGGGCTGATTCCAGCCCCTGGACAAGGCGCTTCTGCTTTTCTTACTGTCTAGCTCCAGCGCCTAGGGGCTCGGGGTCATAAGCCAATCCGTCAAGAAGGTCAAAGAGCAACCTTCTCGCCGGCTCGTCTTATGCCTGTCGCCCCTGGACAGGCGCTTCTGCTTTTCTTACTTATAAGCGTCTCTACCAACTTGGATATTATCTTTTGTTACTTCGATGTAAGGAACACGAACTGCTTTATTATCGTCTAGCTTCCACTCAGTTCCGTCTAGTACATCTTTGCCATTTGCTGCATTTGCTGCTAGCTCGATCGTTGCGCTACCTTGGTTTTTCGCATCATTTAAGATGGAACCAACCATTTTACCATTTTCAATCATTTCAAGTGCTTCTGGAATCGCGTCAACACCTACAACAGGCATGAACTTGTCGCCGGAGAAGTAGCCTGCTTTTTCAAGAGACGCAATTGCACCTAATGCCATACCATCGTTGTTGGCAATAACGAATTCGATTTTGTCATTGTATTTTGCAAGCCAAGCATCCATTTTTTCAGTTGCTTTCATTGCATCCCACATCGCCGTATCCATAGCTAATTCTTCCACTTGAATTCCTTTTTCTTTGACAGTATCCACTGCAAATTTTGTACGAGCTTCTGCATCTGGGTGTCCTGGTTCACCTTTTAGTAAAACGTATTGAAGCTTGCCATCTTTGTTTTTGTCATATTTATCTTTGTTAGCTTCCCAAGCTTTTGCAATCAGTTCACCTTGAAGTACACCTGATTCTGAAGATGTTGTTCCAACATAGTAAGCTTTATCATAGCCTTTTAATACACTTGCATCAGGCTCTTTATTAAAGAAGATAACAGGAAGATCTTTTGCTTTTGCTTTGTCCACAATGGTTTGCGCTGCTTTTGGATCAACCAAGTTAATTGCTAGAGATTTTGCTCCTTTAGCAATTAGGGTATCAACTTGTTCAATCTGTTTTGCTTGGTCGTTTTGGGAGTCATTTAGCATGAGCTTTACTTTATCTTTTGCTGAAGTCTCCATTGCACGGCGAACATAGGACATGAAGTTGTCATCAAATTTGTAAATAGTTGCCCCAACTGCTGGAAGACTGTTGTCCTTGCTCTTTCCAGAATCTGTACCGCTTGTTGAATCACTGCATCCTGTTGCTAATAGAATACTAGATGCAACTGTTAAAGATAGAATTAGACCTTTTTTCTTTTTAAACATGTTGTCATTCTCCTTTTACTATTTAGTAAAGACTCTGGTAAGGCAGCAGAACCGCTCCACTTAACCTTGGTGTAAGCCCTTACACTTATGTTAGCACGGGGGGATTCGCTTCAATAGGTCAAAAGTCTAGCATTAATTTGTGATTACCTAGACTTTTTTGCAAACGCTTTATTTTTTATAAAAAAAAATGAGAACAATCCACTACGACGGATTGATCCCATTAGATAAATAATATTAACCTACTGTTACTTTACGAAATTCTGTTGGCGATAAGCCTGTATGCTTTTTAAACACGCGGCTAAAATAGTTTGGATCCTTGTAGCCAATCGAATAGCATATTTCCTTCAAGCTTTTTCCTGGGTCAACCATTTCAGCTTTGGCATGCTTGATTCTTATTTCCGTCACATAATCAATAAAGGTCATCCCAAAACGATCTTTAAATAATTTGCTAAAATAATAGGGACTAAGCTCCACATATTCTGCCACTAATTCCAATGTAATCGAAGCTGCATAATGGTTTTCGATATATTCCTTTGCCTTATGGAGCATGCCCTTAGCGTGATTGTTTCGCCACACCTGGACATGATGAACGACGGCTAATAAATGGGCCTTTCCTTTTTCAAAAATTGCCATAATATCCTCAGACTCATCCACTGCAGGTGTTCGTTCATAGCTTATACCTAAATCATGGAGCATTCGGGAAATAAGAATAAACAATTCATCAAATGGCTTTTTAACTAGTGACCCTTTTATTTTCTTATCATCTGCCAGCATCGTTGCAAACGATTCAAAGATGAATAAGACCTGATTGACATCTCCCTGCCGGACAGCTTCTAATAGTTTCTTCTCAATCTCTAACACCCCTGATTGAGAAGGGAGTTCAGTAGACCCTTGTTTAACTGCAAATAAATATTTTCGATTTGGAGTTTTTACAAGGTGCTGGAGGGCCATTAGCGCTTCATGATAAGATTTATTTAGTTCATGTGCATGGTTATAAGGAAGACCGACCCCAATCCTTAGGTCCGCATCCAAGTATTTCTTTTCAAAAAGACTGTTCAGACCATCGATGACCGCCTGCGCATTGGTTTTAAATTGGACCTTTTCCGTCGCTTTTTTACAGAGGAACAAAACAGGTACCTGTGCGTCAGTTAACGGCCCAACCATCATTTCCTGTTTCTTCACGACAGAATTAAGGGTATCCTTAAGCCATAAATACCAGTTCTGTTTTTCAACTGCTGAAAGTTCCGTCATACCTCGAGGCCGCAGTGAGAAAAGCATGATATACCCTGAAGTAATTTCAACCCCAAGCAGCTGCCCCCATTCATCAAAGGTAATATCCTGAACTTGATTAACTAATACCGATGATACCCATTCTTTTTGCGCGATCGATACGGCACGATCCAGGTTTTGGCGCAAATTTTGCTGCTCTTCCCGCTGTTTACTCTCCTCTAGGATTTCACTAGAAACGCGCTCTAATGCGGCAAGAATATCTTGTTTTCTGCTGGGTTTTAAGATGTATTCCTTAACCCCCTGCTGCATTACTTCCTTTGCATATTCAAACGTATTAAAGGCAGAGACCATAATAAACCGAATTCCAGGGTCGATTTTTTTTATCGCTTTGACAGCTTGAACGCCATCTATTCCCGGCATTTTTATATCCATAAAAATGATATCAGGCCGACGTTCCATGGCCATTTCAATTGCCTTTCTCCCATTGGGGGCTTCTCCAATGACGATTACGTCCATGGATGAACGGTTAATGATCTTCGTTAATGCCGTCCGCTCCAAGACTTCATCATCCACAATAAGAATTTTCAACAAGGCCTTTTCCCCCTTTGGTAACGTCAGGAATCGTAAGTCTAAAATTGGTTCCATGGTCCACTTCTGATTCAATTTCAACAATGTCATTTCTCTGATAAAAAAGCTGCAGCCTTCTGATCACATTTTTCACACCAATACCAGTTGACTGTCCTTTTGATTTTTCAGCTTCGTATCTTTCTTCTGGTTCGATACACTCTACATATTTGAGCAATCTATTCTTGGTGAAATCGTCCATTCCCGTACCGTTATCAATGACTTCGACGTAAATCTGATGATTATGCCTGTATATATGAAGACGGATGATCCCATTTTCTTCGTAGGATTCTACCCCATGCATGAAAGCGTTTTCGATTAACGGCTGAAGAATTAAACTAGGAATTTCAATATCTAAACAATCATCCTCGATGTCGGTCACAAATTGAATCCGTTCCCCAAAACGTGTTTGTTGGATATAAAAATACTCTTGAACAATTCTCACTTCTTCTCTTAGCGTTGAGGCCTTGTCGAAATCACTCAAGTTATACCTTAGTATGGCAGCAACAGCTTCTATTAATCTTGTAGTCTGCTCCGCTTCTTCCAAATAGGCCATTTTTGAAACCGTATTCAATGTGTTGAATAGGAAATGAGGATTGATTTGATTTTGGAGACTCTTTAACTCCAATTCTTTTAATAACTTATCCAACTCCCCTTGTTGTTTGATTTCCGTTACGAGCTGTCTAAGGTTCGTACGCATTTGGTTAAAAGTTTCTGTTAATGGCTTTAGTTCATCCTTTGTCGTAATTTTTATATCATCACCTGCTAAGTTTCCAATGGAAATCTCCTTAGCTGCATGTGATAACAGTCTAATTGGCTTCGTAATCCCGCCGGAAATCCATAATGCTAACAAAGTGCTTAGAAAAAAAGCAGCTGCAAAAAGGGAAATCGACATGAGCTTATAATAATGGTTTTGGTGCTCCATTTGATCATAAAATTTTTGATAGTCCGTCAGCTTATTGTTTAAAAGCGCAAGAGTGCTTTCTTGAAGGAATGAGTTTATTTTCAATACTTCATTAAAATGACCCGAATATTGATTAATCTCGTCCTGCTTAAAAGCACCAACAGTTGCATCGCCCTCATCCAAAAAACTGTCAATCATATTTTTATAATTTGTAAGCGTAACCTCATTCGTATTGATTACTTTATAAAGCCTTTTCTGGTCCTTAATAAGCTTTAGTTTTTCTTTCCGATAGTCTTTTAAGAAGGATTCATCCTTATCTAAAATATACCCATGAAGCTTTTCCGTAAGTAAATTGGATCTTTGCGAAATATCATTAAGCAAAAGAAATCGTTCAAAGCTGTCATCATATTCCGTCACCAGCTTTTCACTGCTGTTATAAAAAAAGAACCCGACCGAAGATAACAAAACTACAAGGACAATGAAATAAAGCAGCAATTTTGATCTAATCCGAAATAGCATCATTCATGCTCCCCCATTCTGCCATTATTCACGGATAAATCGCTTATTCTCAAAATTCGAGTATCCGTATGGACAATAGGCGAAACCTTTTTCCCCTCAATTAGATCAATCATCATTTTTACTGCCCCATAACCCATTTGAAATGGTTCCTGGACAACGGTTGCCTTAATGGTTCCCTTTCTTATCAACTTAAGCGTTTCCGGTAGTGTATCAAAGCCAATAATATAAATTTGATGCTGTTTTTTATATTTTTCGACCACTTGGGCAATCTCGATGCCATCCAAGGCACTTGTCCCAAAGAACGAGTTGACCTCAGGGTGTTCCTGCAAAATTTGGTTGGCCTTTTCCGCTGCTTTCACTCTGCTAATCTCTGACTCTTCCACAGCAATGATATGGATTCTTTTTTCTGCTTTTACAGCATCCTGAAATCCCTTAACTCGCTGCTGCATATGATTCGCATAAAAGCTCCCTGTAATAATCGCTACATTGGCATTACCCTTTGTATCCGCTATCAAAGCTTTCCCTGCTAAAAAGCCGGAATAATAATTATCCGTTCCAATATAGGCCAGCCTTTTACTGTTCGAGGTGTCCGTATCGACCGTGATAACAGGGATTCCCTTCGCTACGACCCGATTAATAAGCGGAGTAAACTGTTCGTCACTCAATCCCTGTGTAATGATCCCATCAACCTTTGAAGCAGCTGACATTTCAATTGTTTTTACATGATCATCAATATTTGCCTGCTTCGGCCCAGCATATTCCAGCTGAACACTATATTTCTCTGCTGCCTTCTTTGCCCCTTTTTCTACAAGCTTCCAATATTCATTATCTAACTCTTCCGGAACAAGAATAAGATGGTAGCGATACTTTTTTACTGCGCTTTCCTCTTTAGGTAAGTGGTGGGTAACGATCTTATATCCGTAAAAGATTGAAAGTGAGCAACTGACAAGAAAAAACAAACTTCCTACTGTATAGGCAACGATGGATAACTTGCTCATATAACATCCCCAATCCCCAATCATAGTTAAGCCTATTATACGGAACATAGCAATAATCGACAATCTCCCATAATATGAAAATGTTTTGACTACCATTTCAATTGGAATTTCATTTTTAACCAATAGCTATGTTAAAATTGGCTGTTGATTTCCGCGCCAGGCGCTTCGCTTTCCGCGGGCGGTCCGGTGAGCCTCCTCGGCGCAAAGCGCCTGCGGGGTCTCACCTGCCCCGTCCTCCCGCAGAAGTCTTCGCGCCTTCCGCTCCAATCAACATGGCTATAAAATCAACAATGACCTTTAACATAGCCTTTCCAATAAAAAACAGCCTCCATTCACTTTCAATGAGGGCTGTTCACCAATATCTTTTTTAGGATTTATTTGGTAAGTGGTTCAAAATCAACTTTAGGTGCCAATGCCTCGTTAACCTTTTCAACAACCATATCATGGTCTACCGTAAACGTTGCTGTTCCTTTAATGTCTTCTGAGGATGCCCCAACTTTTACTGTATATGTGCCTTTTTCAAGAACCCATGCATTTTTCTCTTCATCGAAGGAGGCAAGGTCTTTGGCATTTAGATCGAATTGAAGCAGTTCACGTTGATGGGGCTTAAGGTCTCTTGTTTTACCAAAGGCCTTTAGTTCAACTGCAGGTTTCGCAAGCTTTCCATCTGGGGCGGAAACATAAACTTGGACGACCTCTCTTCCAGGGAGCTTGCCCGTATTTTCCACCATAGCAGATACCTTAAGCTTGTCCTTAAATTTCTTGCCTTCGCTGATATTTACATGGCTAAGCTTGAAGCTTGTATAGGACAATCCATAACCAAATTCATAGGCAGGCTTCACATTGAACGTGGTATTGTATCGATAGCCGACATAAATGTCCTCGTTATAGACTACTTGTGTTGGATTCCGCACAGGTGTACCAGGGAAGCTATTTGCCGATGCAACATCGCTGTATTTTACAGGGAAGGTAGCTGGCAGTTTTCCGGACGGATTGACTTTACCGGAAATAACATCAGCTACAGCATAACCTGCTTCTTGGCCTGGCTGCCATGCTAAAAGAATAGAGTCAACCTTATTGCGCCAGCTTGCAACCTCAATAGGTCCGCCAATATTCAAAATAACAGCCACTTTTTTACCTTGCTTATGGTACTCTTCTGAGACCTTTGTAATCATGTCTTCCTCTGCATCGCTTAGAAGATAGTCCCCTTTGACCACTTTACGGTCCGCACCTTCTCCTAAATTTCGGCCAATAACGATGATACCAATATCCGATTCTTTGGAAGCAGCGGCAATTTCGTTATCTGCTAGTGGCTTTTCAGGAATGGCAGGGATTAACTTGCCAAAATCCTCCCCCCATGGACTTGGTTTAATTTTATATTCCTCCTGCGAGCGCAATCCATCAATATATGTCTTATATTCCTGAAATTCGTTTTGATTTAATTGGTAACCAGCACTTTTTAAGCCATCTGCAATCGAGGTAGTGTAAGCTGCATTAACATCACCGCTTCCTGTTCCACCTTTAACCGTTTCAATTTGTGTATTGCCAAATAACGTGACCTTTTGATCCTTACTGATTGGCAGCGGCATATTGTCGTTCTTTAAAAGAACCATCCCTTCTGCAGCTGCTTTTCGAGCTGTTTGTGCATGAGCAGCTAAGTCAGGCTTGTCTGAGTTTTGGTACTTTTTAAACTCAGGTGTTTGTATGACTATCTGGAGAATGTTCTTAATATTGCGGTCAAGTACTTTTTCGTCCAAATTTCCACTTTCAGCAGCTGCTTTAATTAAATCGGATTGGGACGACGCACCCGGCATAATCATGTCATTGCCAGCCTTCATTTGTTCTACCGGATTATCCCCGCCAAACCAGTCTGTCATGACAAACCCTGTGTAGCCCCAGTCCTTACGCAATACCGTTGTTAACAAATCCGCATTTTGGGAAGTGTATGTTCCATTAAGTTTGTTATAGGAACTCATAACGGACCATGGATGGGATTCCTTAACAGCAATTTCAAAACCTTTTAGATAAATTTCCCTTAATGCTCGTTCTGAAACAATGGTATCAATGCTATTCCTGTTTGTTTCCTGGTTATTAGCAGCAAAGTGCTTGATTGTAGCGCCAACGCCGTTGGATTGTACCCCATTTACCATCGCTGCAGCTATTTTCCCTGAAATTAATGGATCCTCTGAATAATATTCGAAGTTTCGTCCGTTCAACGGATTACGGTGAATATTGAGTGCCGGTGCTAATAACATATCGACACCATATTCTTTCACTTCATTTCCCTGGGCTTTACCCACTGCTTCTGCAGTTGCAGGATCCCAAGTGGAGGCCAGCGATGTCGCAATCGGGAAAGCGGTTGCATAATATGTTTGAGTTTGACCTGGTCTTGTCGGTCTGATTCTAAGTCCGGCCGGTCCGTCAGCGAACCTAAGCTCAGGAATACCTAAACGAGGAACTCCAAACGTACCGCCTACAGCTCCAGTTACTTCAAATGGAGGCATTCCCCCGAATCCTGGCATCCCTACACCCACTACAAATTTTGCTTTTTCCTCTAAAGTCATGGCTTGAATCACATTGTCAATGGAAGCCGCATCTGTTAAGTAAGGTGCTGTAGTCTGTAGTGTAGTAGTTGGGTTTTGTTGTACGGTTGATGAATTTTGACTCTGAGCGGATGCAATGTCAAAGGTGAGTCCTGAGAGAAGTAATGAAGATGTAAGAGTAAAGGCTAGTAATTTTGACTTTTTCTTCTTCTTTAGTCTTTTTAACATAATTCAAATTCCCCCATCTAATTAGTCTGAACTTTTTACACTTGTAAATTAAAACGCTTTCATTGGTGGTTTAACTTGAATTAAGATTCAGACTATTAATAATTTTCTGCATTACGCTGCCTCTTGTAACTTATTTAATTACACTTTACATGTTAACTTCTAGAATATAAGGGTTTTCATTTGAAAAAGGGGTTGTTAGGTGTGAAGAGTTATTACAAAGATCTAAGTTCATCCATGTTTAGTCTGATGTTATTGTCATCAGGTTATTCACAAGTACTAGCAGAGGAACAGCCGCCATTACAAGTTAATGCTGGGGCGGATAATGATGGCCGTTATGATTATATTTCCTTTCAGCTTAGGGGCTCTAGCCAAGGAAGTTAGGACGCAGCCAACATCTTATCGTACTGTTACGGAGATTGAAGATTGGGGAGCGTCCATTACAAAAGTAATCATCGATGTAGGCCGGCCGATTCCAAAGGACTCCGTAACAACAGATACGTTCAATGTACATGTTGTTAGAAGTGACAACATGTTAAAGACGTCCATAAATAGATTTCCCGCAATCATATGTAGTGATAAGGAGAATGACTTTTTCATAAGCAGGTATTACTTTAATAATAGTAGAATAGGAGCGGTAGCCTCTATAAAAATCTTTACTATAGTTGACTAGATTTGGGATGCTATAGGATAAAATTTAGCAACTATTACATAAAAAACTCACCAAATTTTTTTGGTGAGTTTGTTTTTTAAAAACTGCTATTCCTAATGATAAGATCGGTTGCAATGAATATTTTTTTGGCTGTTTTTCGGCCTGCAATTCTCTCCAAAATGGTGTCAACGGCGGTTTCACCCATGATTTCGGTATACACTTTAACCGTACTTAACGCTGGATAGACATATTTGGAGATACTGATGTCATTCACACCGATGATGTTAACCCGTTCTGGAACAGAAATTCCTGCCTCCAGTATAGCCCGCAATGCCCCAACTGCAATCGAATCATTACCTGCAAAAAAGGCGGTTGGCAGGTTGTCCCCATGTTCATCAATCGCCTTTTTCATCATGGCATGACCATCATCGGCCGAGAAGGTTCCTACGTACATAAAAGTTTCAAAGGGCATCCCTTTACCTGTTAAATAGCGCTTGAACGCCAATTCCCTTGGGTCTTCTATGATGGAAGTTTTATCTTTAAACACTTCTCTTCCGCCGATATAGCCGATTTTCTCATGACCCTTCTTCATAAAATGATCAAGTACCTTTATTGTTGCCCTTTCAAAGTCAATGACGATCGAATCAAACCGATCTTCGTCTGGTGAGGTGTCCACAAAGACAATATTTTTGGTTATCTTAAGCAGCTCATTCACTTGCTTCTTGCTAAATTTCCCAATCGCAATCAGCCCTTGAATATCGTCTTCCTTCAAATCCTCATAGTTGTCTTGAAAATATTTGGCCACTTGAATCCCTTGCTGTCGGCATTGGTTTTCAACCCCAAGCCGGATCGACATGTAATACAAATCTTCCAGTTCTTCTTTTTCGGTATACCATTGCAGGAGAGCAATTTTCCCCGAATCCTGCTTGCGGGCTGGTTTCTTTTTATACGATAATTCCTCTGCCACTTCGAAAATTCTTTTTTTAGTTTCATCGCTGACAGAAAGTGTCGTATCATAATTCAAAACACGGGATACAGTGGCGATCGATACCCCTGCCATTTGTGCAATATCTTTGATGGTAGCCATTAATCAATCTCCTAATGTATTAGCAAAAAAACGATACACTGTTTTGGAATAGTATACTTCCTCCGGGTTTAAAATAACAGAGGGGAACCCCGGGTGATGGATAGCATCTGGAAATCCTTGCGTTTCAAGACAGACACCCAAATAGTTTCTTGACCTGACACCTGCTATAGAATAGGGACCTTCTAATTGGTTCCCTGTATAAAGGACGACGCATGGCTGGTCTGTCGAAACAAGCAGCGAACGGCCGCTTTCCTCATCACTAAGCATGATTGTATTTTCACCCTTTTTGGTAAAAACAAGTGGGTGGTCATACCCATTACCAACAAGCACATTTTGTGGATGAGTCGAAACCATCCCAGAGCGTAACCTTCTGCCATGCTTAAAATCAAATGGGGTATTTTTGGTATCTATCATTTTACCAGAAGGGATAAAACCTTCGCCCAGTTCTAAAAACTGATCACTTTCTAATTGGAGAATGTGTTCAGAACAATCTCTTTTTACATTTCCACTCAAGTTAAAATACGAGTGATTCGTTAAGTTGACAACTGTTTTTTGATCCGTTTTTCCTTCAAAAGTAATATCGAGTTCATTTTTATTGTTTAGAATATAGGTAACAGTGGTGTCTAGATTACCAGGATAGCCTTCGTCTCCGTCTGGACTATGATAAAAAAACTTCAAACCGACTGCATTATCTACTTCTATTACTTCAGTTTTCCAAATCACAGAGTTAAAGCCCTTCTTGCCGCCGTGTATATGATTGGGATAATCATTGTCTGCAAGCAGGTATTCTTTTCCGTCCAACTCAAAGCTGGCGCCTTTAATTCTTCCAGCAACTCGGCCCACAACTGCACCAAAATACGGAGACCATTCTGTGTAATCTTCGAAGTTTTCAAATCCAAGCACTACATTTTCAAAGTTTCCATAACGGTCAGGGACGATGATTTTAGTAATCACACAACCATAATTAAGGCAAGAGACCATCATGCCGTAATCATTGACTAAGGTATACTCAGTAACGGACTCACCCTCGTAACTGCCAAATATTCTATCTACTATTTTCATCGATTTATCACTCCATATTTTTCAGAAGGTATCTAATTTATTTCTTTTTAAAAAGCTCGGGAAATCAACAAAGTTCTCGGCCTATTATGTTTTTTAAAGGCTCTGTTAAACTGGGCTGTTGATTTCCACTCCAGGCGCTTCGCTTTCCGCGGGCGGTCCGGGGAGCCTCCTCGGCGCTAAGCGCCTGCGGGGTCTCCCCTGCCCC
>NZ_JBGBPR010000050.1:0-14644 GCF_041106275.1 Neobacillus sp. BF23-41 | reverse complement strand
CGATAAAGCCTAATAACTGGCAAACAAAACAACAACTTCGCTTTCGCTGCCTAATAACAGACGATAGCGGTTCCTCCTCCATCGTCCATGTGGTAGGGTAAGGGACTCATCATAAGTGGACTACGCCGAATTCCACCTTCTGAGGATGAAGGAAGAGACGAACCAGACTAGCTGCTTCAACGCCTGTCAGTAGGCTAAAGAAGTAAGTGAAATCAATTCTACTGACTACACTCGTAGATGTATAAGTGCCAATATCTTTGCACACGGGTTCAACTCCCGTCATTTCCACTAAAACCAACTGAATTAGATTCATTATCCGATGATCATGTAAATAGGTAGTTAGAATTGTTCCGCAGTAGCTCAGTGGTAGAGCTATCGGCTGTTAACCGATCGGTCGTAGGTTCGAGTCCTACCTGCGGAGTTATAGTCCAACAAGGACATTAGGAAACTGGTCAGGGCGGGAACGCAGCAGCCATAACTAGTGAAATTGTGTGGGCTATTACATAGGACGATACAAAAACGCAAAAGTCACCTCCAATAAACGGAAGTGACTTTTTATATTTTTAAGAATTTTATCTACTTCGTAATTGTACTTTTCCAGGTTACTCTATTTTTACTTTTATACAATCAATTGCGTTATAACCATATCCCTTCCTGTTCCACATTGGATCCAATGGTTGAATATTGCCTAGAGAATCAGTTGCTTTTGATTTTATGGTATATTCTCCTTCTTTAAGAGCATCCCATTTATATTTCCATCGTACCCAAGCATATTTCTCGGATGATGAAGTCAATTGGCATGTATTCCAAGTTTGACCTTCATCCAAACTAATTTCTACCAGGGTAATTTGGCCTGTTCCTGCCCAAGCAATGCCATTAATTTCATAAACCCCCGTACGCATTAGTTGCATATTAAGTGGGTATAGTATGGTTGAGTTAACATTAATTGAAGTGACAGGAGTTTTTCTAGTATCGTTTTCTTTGCTCGGATAGTAAACGTAATCAATAGATTGAAATGGACCTTTAAATTCGTTATCAATCACAATAATTCTTTTTATCCATTTTACAGATGCCATGGCATACCATCCAGGGACAATTAATCTCAGAGGGAATCCGTGCTTGAAGGGGATGGGGTGATTATTATATTGATAAGCAATAATGGTATCTGGATCAAGGGCTTTTTCAATGGGTAAACTCCTCGAAAAATTAAAAAGTTGATTAGAATCAGGTCTTTCTCCATAATCATAACCCTCAAAAACAATTTCTTTGGCAGTATCAAGCAATCCTGTGTACTGCAATAAGGATCTTAAAGATACACCTTTCCAAATCCCTTGACTTATCGCACCTTTTCCCCATTGCTCTCCAAACACTTTTGGTTTAAACAATTCTCGCTTATTGCCTGAGCATTCTAAAACAAGTTTTATCGTTTTTGATGGTAACGAGTAAATTTCCTGTAAAGAAAAGACTTTTGGGGTGAACACTAATCCCTCGATTGGAAGAAAATAGAAGGATGATGCGAATTTGGGGTAAGGAAAATGGTTTCTTCTATAAAAGAGTTTTTCATTTACAATATCGGAATTATTAAAATGTATGGGTGTTTCCTGATTTTCAGGATCTAACTTCTTTGTAATCAGATAGGGGCTAACTTTGGGTAGAGGAGAATTTTTCATATAAATACCTCCTTTAAATGGAGTTGCTACTTCATGATTATGTATTTTATGTATTATCATTCAAAATTTTTAAGTTTTTCTAATGAAATAAAATAAGTTCCAAGCTCAAATAAAATAAGTTTTTAATAATGAAAATAACCGGTAACAAACTCTCAGAATCTAATTAATATTTAGTTATTTACAAGATTCATAAAAATGTATATAATCCCTATATAAATACTTGGAATTGATAGGGCGTGAGCATATGAGTATAGGGATAACATTGATGGGTTTACTTGTTGGTTTTTTGGTAGGGTTAACTGGTGTAGGAGGAGCAGCACTGCTAACCCCCGTATTAATTCTAATAGGGGTTAATCCTTCAATTGCTGTTGGTACAGACCTTGTATATAACTCAATTACGAAATTCTTCGGACTTTTTCAACATTTGAGACAAAAAACAGTCAATTTACAGATGGTTAAGTTATTAGCGATAGGAAGTATTCCTAGTGCGGTCGTAGCGATTGGTTCCCTTCATTATTTTGAAGCTTATTACCATAATCAAGAACAGATTATTAGGCATTCCCTCGGATACATCCTGATAGTTGTTTCTTTGGCTATCATTATCAGAACCTTTGTGGAGAAAAAATTAAGGCCGAATCGTTGGCAATTAAAACCTTTGAAAGAAAAGAAAATGCTAACCATTTTAATTGGCTGCCTGTTTGGGTTTATTGTCGGATTAACTTCTCTAGGCTCAGGTTCATTATTCGCTGTGGCAATGATTTATCTGTATCAAATGAAGACATCAGAGATGGTTGGTACTGATATTACTCATGCGTTTCTGTTGGTAACCGTTGCAGGATTGCTTCATATTGGTTATGGAAATGTTAACTATTTGCTAGTAGGTAATTTACTTATTGGCTCCATTCCAGGAGTATTGATCGGTAGCAGCATTTCTGCAAAGGTCCCGACAAGACCGCTGCGTACGGTTGTTGCTGTATTGATCTTTGTAAGTGGACTCAAGCTAATCTAGGATTTGTAAGGATAACCCTAAAATGAAATTTTAAGAGAAAGCCAGCATATATATAAAGTGTACCCGATGTATTATGCCACATGGAGAAGATGATTTCTGTATTCAACAGGGGTCATCTTCTTTAAGATTTACACGGATTAAGAGACCTAGAAAAATTTAAACAAGAAAAAACACTCCTTGTATCGTATTAGATACAAGGAGTGTTTTTCGTATGGGTAACAAGTTCATCATATTGAGATTAAGAACCACAAAAATATCTATGTTCAGTCACCTAAAAATCATACAACCAAATATAATAATAGGAAAACTAAGATTAAGTTAGGGAGGGACAAACATTGTATCTAGATCCATATAGACACATTCCCTACTACGGGCACTCTTTTCCCGTAAATCCACGCAGTATATACCGACAGAGTGAAATCGAGGCTAATAAATATCAAGAACTTTTAAGAAGGGGGTTTAAGGGGACTCCTATTACACATGAGAGCACAGCTCCAGACGGTATCGGACATTATAGGCATTATCGCGATCCGAATGGTCGAGAATGGTCTATTTATTGGCACCCGGATACTGGGGCTAAAGAGGTTCATGGTCCTATTCGGGATAAGTGGGTCAGTCTTGGCCGTGAAGGTTTTGGCTATCCAATCACGGATGAATTTGTGACAAATGATGGAACTGGACGGTTGAACTATTTTAAAGCTGTACAGGAACCGGGGAAGCTCGTAAAGGCAATCTTCTGGTCATTGAGAACGGGTGCCCATCCTGTATCTGGACCAATATTGACCAAGTGGGCAGAATTTGGCTTTGAAAGGACGCTTAGTTTTCCTATCGAAGACGAAAAAGATCGGCCTGGTGGAGGGCGAATTCAACGGTTTCAAAAAGGTATAATCACTTGGACTCCCCAGTCAGGTGCATCTGTTGAGGAGATGACAACCTCATAAAGGTTTCCTATTTAACCGAATACGATTTAAGTAAGCTTAGTACTTACAGCAAAATGGATGATTGGAAAAATAAGATGGATGGTGCCTACCACAAATAAAACCACTAATTCATTACAAAATAAAAGCGAATGTTACTTTCCATTTATTTGGGTAGTAACATTCGCTTTTACTTTATTGTAGTGGAGTGCCTAGACATACCTATTATCCACCAATTGTGATGATTGGAGGTTTATTAAGGTATTTGAATAAACTTTATCCGTCTGCCTCTGCAGCTTGTGCCTCGGTGCAGCACCTTATTTAAAGAAACAGAAAATTAGTAACAATAAATTTTCTCATTAAATCATATAATGTCTTTATATAATTAATCGATTTTCTGTTAATTTTGATAAAAAAGAAGGTGGACAACCAATGAAAGTTGAGCCTTTTTTATGTGCTGCCCCTCATAAAAGTGTAAGTGAAGATTCAATCGTATTAAATGAAAAGATAAATGTCTATGGGGTTTTTGATGGGGCAACTCCATTAATGCCATTCATAGATGAAAACGGAATGAACGGTGCATATTTAGCATCAAATATATTTAAAGATTATTTCTTTAGACTCTACCGCAGTAACCTTTCATTAGTTGAAGGAATCATGGCTGCTAATAGAATGTTGAGAGCACACATGGAAAAATACAAGGTGAATCAGGAAAAATATGAAAATCTTTGGTCAACATGTGCTGCAATTATAAAGATAGAAAAAGACGGAAAGATTTCTTATGCTCAGCTTGGTGATTGTATGATTATTTCTGAGTATCAAAACGGAACCATAAAAGCCTTAACAAGGGATACCGTAAAAGATATAAGCTATAGAGCGAAAGCATGGCGTGAGGAACTAAGAAAGCAGGGACTTAAAATTCCAGTTGAGGAGTATTATCAGGATCGTACTCAACAGCTTATCTTTAATCGTTCATTAGCTAATAAGGAATATGGTTACTCTGTAGCTAATGGAAAAAAAGAAGTTTTCAATTTTATTCAGCATGGTCAAGTAAATATCAGTGAAATCAAAACATTATTAATGATAACAGATGGCCTTTTTCATCCAAACTATTCAATTGAAGAAACATTTAAAAAGATACATACAATCGGTTTACAAGTATATTCTAGTGACCTAGAACAATATGAGAAAAGGAATAATCTTCGTTCAGATGATAAGACGGGGATATTGATTAAGATTATGTGATGAGGAGAAGTCTACATGAAAATAGAACCGGGAATGATTAAAGATATTAATTTATCGTTTAAAGAACCGCTTTTTGCTTTAAAAGATGTCATGTACATCATTGTACACCATACAGAAGAAACAGGTTGGGATATTAATAAGACGCATAGGTTTCATCAGGATCATCGTCGATGGAGTGGAATAGGATACAATTTTTTTATTGAGGAAAATGGTGAAATTATTAAAGGAAGAGGATACCATGTTGGAGCACACGCATATTCATATAATGAAAAATCAATAGGTATTTGTTTAGCTGGTAATTTTGATATTCATACTCCATCAATGGAGCAGCTAAAATCATTGAGTAAACTATGCATTTTCCTTTTACATCAGTTTAATTTATCAACTACTCACATTCTGGGACATCGTGAATTAAAAGGGGTCACAAAAAGTTGTCCAGGTAAAAACTTTAATATGGGCCAATTCAGAGAATCTATTAAGATGCAGTGGCCGAATAATAAAGATAAAGAGTGAAGTTCAAACAAGACACATTATAGATAGAGGGGGACATAAAATGGAAGCAATCGTCTTAGCTGCTGGATATTCCAGCCGAGCGAATACATTTAAAATGACATTGCCTATGGGGGAAATGTCCATCATGGAGCATACCTTATCTAAATTTGATGGATTATGCAGCAGGGTCATCGTCGTAGCTGGGTTTCAAGCGGAACTCATCCAAGAGGAAATGGTAAAACTCAACAGTAAAAATGCCTATTCATTTCAGATCAAGTTTGTTCATAATGAAGACTTTAACCATGGAATGTTTAGTTCCATTCAAAAGGGCTGTAACGAAGTAACTGAACCAAGCTTCTTTATAACACCCGGAGATTGTCCGCTTGTTAAAAAAGAGACCGTTCAGCTAATAGCAGAACACAAAGGGAACGTAGTTATTCCCAGCTTTCATTATAAAGGCGGTCATCCCATCAAATTATCAAGCGAAGTGAAACAGAAAATTCTCGAAACCAATCCAGAAAGCAATTTGCGTTCGGTCCTGGGCGGTTTCGAAAAAATGTACATAAATGTAGATGACCCGGGAGTAATAATGGATGTTGATACACTGGAGGATTACCAAAAAGCCTTAGATTATTATAAAGGATGATATATTTCGATACAGACTCCAGATTTGATATCCTTAAATGAATTAAAATTATTTTTTTATTGATCAATTTATAAATTTTATAGTTTAAGTTTCTAGAGCATTTCTTTGTAATAGGAATGCTTTTTATCTTTGTCTAAAATCAACGATTGTTTCACAGTAAAAATATCATTAAAAATAATAAAAATTTATTGAAAAACGATAAAAATGTATTAAAATCCAATTAACAATAAATTAGCGAGGTGCTTTTATGAAAAGAGGAACAACATTATTTTTAAAGGTAGCTGATATTCTTATTGGAATTCCGGTTCTTGCTTTGTGTATCTTTTTGGTGCCTGAGATAGGGAATGTTGTAGCAAAATTGCTTTCAGAGTTTGCTTATATAAAATATCTCGTTTCCATCGTTTTGTATGCATCGGCGATTCCTTTTTACTTTGCTTTGTATCAGGCTTTCAAACTATTACGTTATATTGACAAAAATGAAGCCTTCTCGCAAATTTCTGTAATAGCTTTAAAGAAAATCAAAAACTGTGCCATCACAATCAGTATCTTGCATGTACTAGTCTTGCCGCTTTTCTATCTCTTTGCGGAGAAAGACGACGCCCCAGGAGTCATCTTTGTCGGATTGGTTGTACCTTTTGCTTCCATGGTGATTGCAATTTTTGCTGCTGTTCTTCAAAAGCTTTTAAAAGAAGCGATTGATATAAAATCAGACAATGATTTAACGGTATGAGGCAAAAACATAGCAATTATAATCAGGATCAAAGTGATGCTGACTAAAAGAAAAATAAAGGTAATTGATTTGAAAACGTAAGGAACGCATGGACATTATTAGAGAGGTGTTTTCTATGAACCGAGGGGCAACTTTTTTCCTAAAGGGAGTTATTCTTCTTATTGGAATTGTGGCAATTGCATTGTGTATATTTTGGGCGCCTGAGATAGCCAGTAGAGATGCAGAAGCGCATCCAGAGACTGCTTACTTGCAATATCCCTTTTTACTATCAGCTTATTTATTATCTATTCCATTTTTCATCGCGCTGTATAAAGCATTTAAACTATTAATTTACATTGATAAAAACAAGGCTTTCTCTGAATTATATGTTAGAGCTTTGAAGGTTATCAAGTGCTGTGCCATCACAATCAGTGCCTTGATTGTTGCAGGAATTATATTTGTCGCTATATATATGGAAGGTGACAGAGCAGGTGTCATAGCAATGGGATTATATTCGACCTTTGCTTTAAGCGTAATCGCAACCTTTTCTGGTGTCCTCCAAAGGCTTGTACATGAAGTCGTAGAAATAAAATCTGAAAATGATTTAATAGTGTGAGGTGGATAACTTGGCAATTATAATCAATATTGATGTGATGCTGGCTAAAAGGAAAATGAGCGTAACTGAACTTTCGGAGAGGGTTGGGATTACAATGGCGAACCTTTCCATTCTGAAAAACGGGAAAGCAAAAGCGATTCGTTTTTCAACATTAGAAGCGATATGTAAGGCATTGGATTGTCAACCTGGAGATATTTTAGAGTACAAAAAAAGATGAAGAGACTTAAAAATACTTGGAAAATACGGATTGATTATGGCTAACGGGCAGGATAGTTGAATAAGAAGTTGTACAAGAAGGTCGTCAATTGTGACGATCTTTTTTATTTCAATAGTTCTTCATCCTCTTTTCTTCCAAGGAGTCAAATTGCTTTTTATCAATCTGTTCCACTCCGATCAAAGTGTTTTACTCACTTAATAGAACCAAGAGTTTATAGGTATCTTTTACTTGTTTTTCCATACTCTTTCACAGAAGGAAGGCTATTTTGTTTTTTTACATAAATATTAAGAAGTACATAAAAATACCTAAACAATAGGGCTTAGGCCGTTTCATCGTTTTTGAAAGCTATTATGATTATAGGAACTTTAAAGATTTAACAGAGGATTATTAAATTCCTTTATAATTATAACAAACAAAAAATAGATTATTTAAGGATGGCTGATAACTTGAAAACAAAAGCTAAATATCAAACTTGGATTCGAATTTACAAACTACTTATTTTTTTGGTTATTTCACTCATTCTTCTCTTGGTTACATTATTACAGGTTAATTTATATCTGCGAGTCCTGTCAGGGATTTTAGCGATGCCTTTTATTTATATAGCATTTATACTTTCTTATTCTGTTTACCAATTCGCAGCATTTGGGGGGAATTATCAGTCAAAAATACATGATTTAATTGTTGCCAAGGTGAATTGGGATGGAAAAGGAAAAATACTAGATATAGGAACAGGCAGTGGTTCACTGATTATTAAACTGGCAATGACTTTTCCTAAGTCCTTTTTAACTGGAATTGATTATTGGGGCGGGAATTGGGAATATTCGAAAGCTCAATGCCAACAAAATGCTGAAATAGAAGGGGTCTCTGATAGGATTGATTTTCTGAAAGCAAGTGCTGCAGAGCTCCCTTTTAATGATAATGAATTTGATGTAATTGTAAGTTGTCTAACATTTCATGAAGTAAAAGAGAGAAGAAATAAAACTGAAGTAATTAAAGAGGCATTAAGAGTGTTAAAACCTGGTGGTGAATTTGTCTTCTTAGATTTGTTTATGGATGAAAAAATATTTGTGGATGAAAAAGAGCTCTTAAAAGTCTTAAAGAACCATGGTGTATCTGAATTGAATGGCTACAAACTTGCTAAAGTAATGAAATTGCCAAAGCTGTTATTAAACAAAAAAGTATTAGGAAATGCAATGATTTTGAGTGGAAGAAAATAAGTGTATATAAGTTTTTAATTGATCCGTAGTGAGCGTATCAAGTTGAACATCATTAAAAAAGCGTATAAGTAAGCCGGACTGTATTTTATATGCTTTTAATGTTTGCTGCGAAAAGCCTTCAATATGTTTATCAGATTCATACGTTTCCCATACTTGAGATAATAACAAGTTCATCACTCCCCAAAAAATTCTTTTTTTCAGGAATTATTGACCTGTTTCACGAAATTGAAACCGCACGCAGTTCTTATTAAGCTAAAAGGGCAGGTTAATTAAATAAGCAAATAAATCTTAAAGGGAGACTACCTGTTTTTTCTAAGGTAATCTCCCTTTTTCATCGAAGGATTTACTTTTTCAAACCAGCTGCAAAGAAGGGTCCATTAACTGTTATGGTTGATAGGATTTGAGCCATTTCTTGAGGAGATTCTTTCCTACCACTATTCAACCATTGTTGAATTACTCCTATATGTGCAGACGAAATGTAAGAAGCTAAATATTGTCCTGGCACAAGTAAATTTTCCTCCTTAATAAGTGCGTTTGGATCATTTCCAAACAGCGTTTTCCACATAAAATCTTTCAGCCTTGTTTGAAAGGTTAAATCGCCTGTTGGACCTAACACAGCTTTCATAAAACCACTATTTTCATTAAGAAACTCAAATATTAAAACTGCAAGGGAAAATGGTGTTGCAGTCGGTGAGTTAGTTTCAAGTGCGGCAATAACACCTGGTAAGTTCTTTTTTGCAAGTCTGGACATCTCAAGCATAACCTCTTCTTCGCATTTGGTGATTAAATCAAATTTGTCTTGATAGTGTGTATAAAATGTACCCCTATTAATTTTTGCTCTAGTTGTTATGTCCTTAACAGTAATGGTATCGAAACCATTTTCATCTATCAACTCAACTAGTGCATCTCGGATTGATTCTTTTGTCCGAATGACCCGTAAATCCGTATTACTATCTCGCAAGCTACTTCCTCCTTAATTTTATCCAACACATTTATTTAAGATGTTCCATAACCAACACATCTGCCATTTTTGATTATTGAAACAGAACTTGATTTCACATTATAATTTGAATGTAATAAACAACAAGTTGTTCATTATTATAACGCAAAACCAAGGAGGATAAAAAATATGTTCAAAAACAAACTGGTATTGCTGTCACCAATCATTGTATTGGCTGTTATTTTTATTTTTTCACTAACATTATTTCCATCAGTACAGCCACAACCCAAAAATCTGCCTATTGCAATCGTAAATGAGGATGAGGGAGTGCAAATCCCTAATCAACCTGAAATGAATATGGGTAAAACCATCGTTGAAGCGATGCAAATAAATTCAAAAGCAACAACAGATGAAGACACTACTGTGAAATGGATTGAAGTAAAAACAGCAGAGGAAGCACAAAAAGGAATGGATAATCAAAAATATTATGCATCATTGGTCATTCCGAAAGATTTCAGTGCTAAGCAGGCATCATTAAGGACACCAGCACCTTCTTCACCTGAAGTTCAAATATATATCAATCAGGGAATGAATACAGCAGCTTCAACGATGGCAGGACAGGTCTTGAATGGAGTAGTTGACAATATGAACAATAAAATTCGTACCCAACTACTTGATGGTTTTGAAAAACAAGGTGCAACTTTAACAGCAAAACAAGCTGCAAGTTTAGCAACTCCTATTTCAAAAAAAGTCACAAATGTTAATGAAATTGGTACTAATAGTGCAAGCGGAAATTCTCCTGTTTCCTTATTTCAGCCATTATGGATAGGAAGCTTGGCAGGTGCTGCTATTATCTTTATCGCTGTTAGTAAATTATCAATTACAAATCGGAAAGAGAACCTTATCGCAAAGATAGGACAGATTTTAATAGGTGTGGTCGTTTCCCTTGTCGTTGGATTTGGTTTAACTTGGCTGGCAGGTGATATGGTAGGAATCCATATTCCAAAGTTTACGGACACAGCTTTGTTCCTTTCGATTACTTCCTTTTGCTTTTTCCTAATGATTTCAGCGGTACTTTCGTGGTTGGGAATCAGAAGTATCGGTCTTTTTGCCTTATTGTTATTCTTTGGGGCACCATTGCTTTCAATGGCTCCAGAAATGATGTCTCCATTTTATCGAGATTGGATTTATTCTTGGTTACCAATGAGATTTATGATACAAGGTTTGCGTGATTTATTCTTCTTCGGAAAAGGATTAACTTGGAGTTCGCCCGTATCTACCCTTGTATGGATTGGAGCAGTAAGTATGGTAATCATACTAGCTTCTGCTTTAAAACTTACTTCAATAAAATACAAAACACAAAACCAAAAATTAGAGGGTTAACAATAAACAAGCCGTTTCCTTATGGGAAACGGCTTGTTTTAGCAAAAGTTTGTGAATAAACGCACTTCAACTAACTGGTGCGTTAGTTGAACAAGCTAAAGGCAGCATTCATAATCATTATCTTGATCTTCCATTAAAGGGCGCTTTTCTTTAATAAGATTGGATCTTCTATAATCGTGCGCGATCATTTAATAAAGAATGTAAGTGAAACGTAAAAAATTGTTAGTATTCAATTATGTTTTTGTTGACGAACGTACGTTCTATAATTTAAAGTATATTTATGGGTAATAATGGTTGGTGGTTACTGCCACTTGGAAATTTCTTAAGCATTGTAAAAAAAATTAGAACTAAGGAGCTGTTGAATGATGTCAATTAGTTTGAACCCGTATTTGTTTTTTGACGGTAACACGAGAGAAGCGGTCCATTTTTACGAGAAAGCGCTTGGCGGGAAAGTAACGGGTATCATGACGTACGGAGATATGCCGGCGGACCCGAATCATCCGTTGACGGATGACATGAAGGATCGCGTTATGCATGCACACTTGAAAGTCGGCGACGCGGATCTCATGTTCAGCGATACGTTCGCAGGCATGCCTTATCAGCCAGGCGATACGATTCAGATTGCCATCCATCCCAAAGAAGAGGCTAGAGCTAGAGAAATCTTCGCCGCTTTGGAAGACGGCGGACAAGTCATTATGCCCCTTCAGAAGACGGATTGGAGCCCCTTGTACGGGCAAGTAAAGGACAAGTTCGGCGTTACTTTCAACGTGAATGTCCCAGGAGAGCAACCGCAGTAATAGCAAACAGACTTCCGCTCCACCAACAAACAAAGCCTCCTGTTCGCGAATGGACAGGAGGCTTACTCAGTTGCAAATACAATGGTTGTGTGGCTAATGAGTAAATCATACGAGGCCAAGCTTCTTCAATAATCGGGCGCTTTTCTGGAACATGGAAAGAGTCTTTTTTATCGGGCCAGTTTATTGAACAACACTTGGTAGTTAATTTAGATATTTATGTAAATTATTGAGATTGTGAAGGAATGTACTTAAAGTAACTGTCAGGTTAGTTGAACAAGAAATGATATAATATGGTATTAATTTGTATAATGGGAGTAGCTGTTCAAGGAGGTACAAAATGATTCAAATACTCAAAAAGTCTGGTACTGTAATCATTGTAATACACGAAATTTATGGAATTAACCAACATATGCAGAGTTTTTGTGAATTATTATCAAAACAAAGTTTTGATGTCATTTGCCCAAATTTATTAGAACGAGAGTCACCTTTCGATTATTTTCAAGAGGAAGTTGCTTATCGTAATTTTATGGAGAACATTGGATTCGCTTACGCTATGCATAAAATAAAAGATATATTATCAGATGTTAAAGATGAATACGAAAAAATATTTATCATTGGATTTAGTGTAGGGGCAACTGTTGCTTGGTTGTGTAGTGACGAAGAATGTGTCGATGGAGTAGTTGGATACTATGGTTCACGTATTAGGAATTATGTGGAATTAACACCACAATGTCCTACAATGCTATTCTTTCCGCAAGAAGAAAAATCATTTAATGTGGACGAGTTAATTTCAACTATAGAAAATATCGAAATACATAAATTTAACGGAAAACACGGATTCAGTGACCCTTACTCTCCACAATATAATGAAAAATCAGCACAAAAAGCATTTAGTGAAATGGTGAATTTTTTAATGAAACATTAATTAAATATATAGAGGTGTAATTAAGATAACGGGTGCTAATGCTCAAGAAGGATCGCTGCAGCGATCTTTTTGCATGTTGTACTCCCATGAAAATAAAAACTGAAAAAGGGCATGAAAAAATAGACCCAGAAAAACCAGTTTTAAAAAAAAGGCTGAGCCTCTTGAAGGATCGTATATAAGATTGGCTGGTAAATCGACTTGTGAAACCTTTCTACTTAAAATAAAATCAGTTAAAGCCGGCGCAACAACCAGAAAAAGGATTAATCTCCCATGAGTGCTACCCCTAAAGGGTGCGACAGTCGGTGGTACACCGTGGTCGTTGGAGTCAGACTAACGGATGGGCTCAAAGGCACCATAGTTCAAAGACCTTCTTCGCCAGCATTAAAACAGTATAGACGGTCTTAGCCATTTTCATTCTCTGTGGTGCAGCGCTGATTTTGCGCTGCATGGATGGCTAACGGGGCAGTATAGGTGAAGAAGGATAAATATAGATTGAAGTAGAACAATTATTGTAGGTGATTAATAATGATATTAAAACATTTTCTTTTATATTCGGAAGCCGACGATGGCATTGCAGAGGTTGAAAATAGTTTTACTTTTCAATCAAGATGTATTACTGCTCTTTACGAAAGGTGCTTCTCGAAATTCCAGAACGGAAATATTAAGCAAATCAATATCTTTTGTGTTAAAGATTCTCCAAATCCCACTTTAACAATTGTTGATGGGTTTTGTGATGTGGAGATTCATTATGATGTAAGTGAATTTTTTAAATTAGAAGACAAAGAGAAAAAAGAGTTAGTATTGGTAATTTTGAAGCAAGGCATCGATAAAGTGGTTAAAGTAAATAACTGGGAAAGCAAACCATTCGATGATGCCTATAACTGTGTGAAGGTAGAAAAGCACAAAAATGAATATGTTTGGAAAAAACCAAAGAGTAGCCCCAATCGTAACTATAAAGCTGAAGTTTTTATAAACCACGGTCTTTATTTATGTGAAATATATTTGGTGGTCAAGGATAAGAACGGTAATGAAATAGTAAAAAAACTTGTCTCAACAACGAAACCAGATGAGCTTATATTCAGTCGCTATCTTGGGGAATTGAATTGGTTATCCAATTATGAGGTTGCTTTATTTAATCGACCCAAATCAAACTATGTTTCCGTAAATATAAAAGAGGTCTTGTTCAACTACCGGGTGCGATTGTTTAATAATTAAAGAAAAAGTTTTAGAAGGCTTTAAGCGATATTTCGGAGAAAATTCGGATTTTCATATTATGTTTAGAAATACCTATTTAAAGGGATTGGAATAGGAAGGCTTATGAAGGAATCAAAGAGATTGACAGAACTGTCCAAATTACCAGATTCAAAACAGAAAAATTTTATGATTGTTTCACTCTTATTTCCTCACAAATCTAATAACACGATTTATTATTTTCCAATAAAAAGCACCTGACAAATGTAACCGCTTCCGTTAATATAGATAGTAAGAAATAGGAGAGGGGATACAAACAATGGAACTTTTATTAGAACAATGTGAACATAACCAGTCGGAAGAACCTTGTGAAGAGTGTACCCCAAAAAAAGAAAGAGAAGAGAATTACGATATCTCTGAATATGATTATCATAAAAGATTGTGGTTTTAATATAAAGAGAGCTTCCTTTAGAAGTTGTTTTAGAAATGGTAGTTGTTGACGGAAAAAATGATATAGATATAAGAGATGTGTTGATTTTCTTCTTCAGCTAACGGGTGCAAGAGTTAAAGATGGGGACTGCTGCGGCTGTCCCTTTTCTGTGTGCCAGGCATGTTCATTAACTAGGCGGTGCAAGTCCGCTATGGGCGTTGGGATATGCGAACCATTAGC
>NZ_JBGBPR010000049.1:0-14704 GCF_041106275.1 Neobacillus sp. BF23-41 | reverse complement strand
TCCCGCCCATGGTATAAATGACGTTTTTGCTTTTTACACCAGATAGCTGAACAAGTCCCACGTTTTGAGAGTAGGTTTATAGTACATATCAGTTAAAAAACATTGCTGTAATAGCATTTCAAGGTGATAAATTATCCAACATATTTTAAAGTGTCCTACATTTTCTTAACATTTTAATGATAACCGAAGATTTTAATATTATCAAATAAAAAAGGACGAGCTATTATTCAGCATCGTCCTGGATGAGAACGGATATGAAATTGAAGATGCTGATCAATTAACTTACTAATGGGGGGGATTTCCCCCTCATTCTTACTAAAGAAAGCGAGAATAACATGAGCAGCATAGTTGAGTTAGATACCCACCTTAGAGAGAAGCAGTATAAAGAATTCTATTAGGGACATCCATGCTTAGCAAATGAAACAAATTTTCTACATACCAAGAAATACAGCAGGGATTTTCGAAAAGAGTACACAGCATCATGGATCAAATTATTAAGCAATCATATCAAAAAGGGGGATTAGGTAAATGACTACATTTTTAGTGTTTTTCTCAATTTTTACTTTTGCAATGGGTTTGTATTTTGGAATGGATAAATCCAATAGTTTAGAGGATTAAAGGGGGAAAAGTAATGAATACTTTTTAATCAAAATGAGAATGATAACATTAATTCTGTGAAAATACATGTGGGAGGCAAGCCAATGAGTGGAAAAAAAACGAGTGAAGAAGAATGTAAAAAACTATACGATCTGGCTGAAAACGCTCGGAGAGATTGGCAAACTAAACACGCTGCTTCATGCAAAGTAGAGGGAGAACATTCACCAGATTGTCAGAATGCTTACAATGATTATCAAACTAAATTGAGTAAATGGGCTGCAGATTGTAGTAAGCCGTAGATTAATAAAGAAGTTTTGGACTATGAACTGCCGAGTATGTTTGGCGGTTTTTCTTTTTTTAATAAATAATTTAATTACGTATTTGCCAATTCGAAATAAATAGCTAAAATATAGCATATAAACGAAAATAAAATTATTTTAAAAAATTTCACAAAACCTATTTACGGTAGACTAATATGTTGGTATATTAAAGAGTGGAACGCAAATATAACGAACCTATTATTAGGTTTCGCCTGCTTTTTATAGCTTATATTCAATTTTTGATGTTCTTTGGCAAATTAATAATATTAAACTCTTAATACATAGTATACAGCAATATTTCTAGTTTACAAGTTTTTTTATAAATAAATTTAATGAGGTGAAACAGATGATTTCAAAACAACTTAAAACGTCTGGAGAGTCATTAGATATTAATCTGGATAGTGTAATCCAATTTAAGGTGTATTTATATTAAACGGAAGTAAAACAACGTGAATCAACGCTGAATGAGTCTGAAAGATTAAAAAAAAGCTCATTATGAGCCTCCAAGGTAGTTAATATATATCTATTTTTTTAACCTTTAAGAAATTTTCAATCCCATTTTCAGCAGAACCTATCTTTCGAACAATGTATCCTTAAGGATCGACTGTTTCAATATTTCCTTCTAACTGTTGTTCAAGCATGTCACATAGCATACCAGATGCTCTGCATAGATTGTCTATTACGTTTAATAACTGAATTTCTGTAACCCCTGAATTTGTTATGGTGATTCCGTGTGTAGCATGATAATAAATACGATTAAGCTTTCGGTCTAACTCTTTGATGTCCTCAACAGTAAATTTATCTTTTAAATTAGCCATATAAAAGCATATACCTCCTAAGAAAGAATATTTACAGCTTAATTTTATTCGAAGGGAGTGGGTTAAAGAATACAATGGCATGTTTCTTAACATGGAATTAATAATAACTAAATAAAAGTAGAATAAAGTTTACAAGGTTCTCTAGATTTAACCTGGATAGAGTAATACAGTTTTAGGTGAATTTGTATTAGTTTAACTTAAATCAAAGTGAATCAATGATAGGAAAGCCAGATAACGTCCTTGATTAATGGATATACCTAACCAAATAAAATTTATTAATTGATTTTTATTAACAAATGTTGATTTAATGCGTGTTTGAGGAATTCGTTAATCACCTACTAAGGAGGGTAAGGCGTTATAAAAATGTATGGTTTAGAAAAGTGGTTTGAAACCTAGAGCCTCAAGGGGTCGAAACTCGACATATGGTATTTGTGGTTATTATTTTTTTGCGCTTACTTTTATAGGCATTGAAAGGGGGTGATCAAAGTGTATTCAGGATATGAAGTGAGAAGTAATTGATTCAAATATTAAAAGAGAAGGGGATGAAAATAAAATTCATTGCAAAGAAATTAGATTGGAATTATCAAAACCTAGTTAACTTTAAAAATGGTAATCTTAAGTTTAGTCAAGTTAGGCTTGAAGAATTATACCTCTTTTTATATAAATTGATTTCATTATAAAAAGGTGTCATTTGGAACCAAAAAACAACCGAATAGGTGTCATTTGGAACTAAATAAAAAAAGTGCCTTTGTCCTTAGAGCCACAAAGGATACAGCCGTTTTTTATTGATTTCGTCCTTCTATATCTAGAATTTAAACTTGAGGTTACAACTAGAAAACTAATCACAATTGTACATTATCGAATAAGAAATAAATTAAATTTCAAGTGGCTAAATGGAACCTTAGTGGAATTTAGACGCTTAACCAAACTAATTCCGTGCACTTTGGAATTTGTGCGGTAGTGTTCTTTGAAAACTAAATGAGTAAAGGAGAAAAGTGTAATGAAGAAAAGAAAATTTATGGACATGGAAACTGGTGAGGTTGTTGTTGGAGCAATAATTCCAACAGGGGTGGGTGTTAATTACAAACTGACTGATTTACGACAGGTCGATGCTCATAGACGTTTGACTGAAAAAGGTGCTGAAATGCAAAAGTTTAATGAATCTGTTGGTAGTAGTTATACATTTACATTACGTGAAAGTGTTAATGCATTATTTTCTAATGGATTATTCAATGATACTGAAAGAGTAGCAATTATGTATATCGGTAGCTTTGTTGATTATGATGGATTCCTTATGACAAATAATAACATATCCATGGATAAGAAGCTGTTGAGTAAGTATGTAAAGATTACAGGGAAATACAATGCTTTCAATAACTTCTATAAGAAATTAATTGAAACAGGATTCTTATCTAAAGAGAATGGTGGTTTAAAGTGGGATAAAAAACTTTGTTTTAAAGGGAAACCGCAATTACACGGTAACAAGATAAATAACTGCTATAGAACTTATGATCAAACATTACAAGAATTGTATGAAGGTAATAAACCTAAATCATTGTCTGTCATATTCAGATTACTGCCATATGTCAATAAGTTCACTAATGAATTATGTAAGGTAGTTGAAATACCAACTTATTCAGCAGATGATTTGTATTCACCTCAAGAAGTTGCTGAACTGTTAGGTATTTCTGATGCAATGGATAAGAAAAACTTTGTACGAAGGGCATTAACTATTAAAATTGGGAATGAATTCGTGTTCATGGTTAGCAAAGTTGGTAAGGTCGCAAAAGTAACTATTAATCCTAAGTTAGTTTGGATGAATGGAACTGCACCAGATTGCACCTTGTTAAACCTTTTTGAATTAGCAAATATACGTATTTCATCTTAATCGAAATTATACAGTTGAAAAAGTCATTCACATATTGATTTTACTACATATACAGAATACATAGGCTTGCAGCCCACTTCCCTTAAGTTCGGGGAAGTTACCCGCCTTGCCTTTCAAACGATAAAGCTATGAATCTTGAGTTTTCATTATGGTTTAATCGTAAAGATAAAGAAAAGCATGATCAATTATTAAAGGAAATTTATTTTACAAAAATACAACTTGAATTAAATACAGATGACATGAAAAAGGAGATCGAAGGGTTGAAGAATTTAAAGAATTAAGTGGGTAACTATTTATTATTACCCACTGTTTCAAATTCACTTCTAATAAGTTTTGTGAATTCACGTAAAGTATTTATTACTTCAATACAAAACTCTTCGTTAAACATAAATTCAAAGTTTTTCACATCTACATTTTTTAGTTGTTGATGTGCTGCTTTATGTTTTTTGTTATTTTCATCATATTCACCAGCATTGTGAACAAATGAATTTCTAATTTGATTGTAATGCTGTATCTTTGTCCAATTTGGAGTTTGAAAGGGTGAGGATACTCCAATTACTTTTGAAATGTATATTTTCGATCTTTCTAATCCTTGACCATTGATATCCTTGACTTCTAATTTTAGATCTAATTTCCTTTTAAAATGCTTACAAATTTCAATTAATAAATGTTCAAAAGAGAAGTAAGCTTGAAGAAAAAATGATTTTCTTACTATTTGAGGGTAATCATCTTTGTATTTCCAGTATTCATCGGACATGTAGTCGTAGTATTCTTGTTTCTGCTCTTCATTATATTCTTTAGCTTGTTCTTCAACATATTTTTCAAAGTTATCAAGATCTTTTGCCAAAGAATATTCCATATTTTTTATAAGATCTTCAAGTGTATCCATTTTGTAATCGAAAAGAAATTCAGCAAATCCAAGAATAGGTCTTCTGATCAAATATTATTCCTCCTTTATTGTTTGTACGATAATTGTAAAATGTATTTCAGTGAAATGGAATGAAAATATATATATTTATTATTCCTAGATAAACTAAAGTGTCAACTAAATGTAAGATGTAAAGAGGTGAAACAATGGATTTAATAAAAAATAGAAAAACGTTATGTATTCAATTGTTAACAAGGGAGAGCTGCCAAAGATAGAGATAGCAAAGCGTTGTGGAATTGTACGTCAAACTATTTATGATTGGTTAGATTATCCTGAATTTAAGACCGCACTAGACAGGCGATTACAGCATTCTTCTTTCCTTGTTATTTAAAGTTACTTTCAAAAAAACTAGTCAAAATAATAACTATTTGAACTAAAGGGTGCTTGAGTTCGAGAAAGCAAGGCTGCTGTTGCAGTCTTTTTCTTATTCGAATAACGAAGCAGGATTGTTGAGGAAGCAAGTAGCTATTATAGTAGGTAAAATCTTTCAACAGGACGAAAATCAAATAAGAATGATAAAATTTACTTTACATTTAGGAAATAGGATTATTAGAATTGAAATGCCAATTAGAGACGTTGAAATCGAAGCTACCTTGCCAATCGATCTTGAGGAATTGGTGTATAACGATAGAGAGAATATTAGCGGAATTTTGAAAGAGGCTTTAACTGACTAAACAAGAAAGTATACTATAAATAATTTTTAATCCAACTTTTAGTAAAGTTTAAAATTTCTCATAAACTTCAACGTTTTAATATGAAAAACAGACTGCATTAGAAGCGGTCTTTTTTTGTTTACTTGATTTAGCGGAATAACGCATTAAAGACATGTGGTGAATCAATCTTGTTATTATTCGATAGACTGTGTGAAACATACTAAGAAAGCCTTTTAAATGGCTTTTCTATCGTGTTTTCGACAGAATGAACGACAGATAATAAAAACACTACAAAGCTAGGATTTTCAAGGGTTTGAAGTATTATTAAACTGAATGACGATTCAATTTCGATAATCCTTAACGAATGTATGAATTTATTGAAAGAATTACATGGTTTTTATTGAACTAAACCAGCTAATAGTCGGTATACTTTTTTCAATAAAACTTAAAATATCTCATGCTATATTAAAATGTCATGACAAAAAAACTTCCACTTAAAATTATGGAAGCTTTTGTTTTTCTTAATTATGATAAATCTTAGAAAGGAGACTAAAATCGTACTAAATTAATAAAGTAGCTACAATTTAAAAAAAGATGTAAAGGGCAACATATCTTCAATATCATAAATTAATTTCAAAAAATCAAAATTACCTAATTCGTCTATGCCTCTATAATACCAAGATATCTCTGAAAGGTAATATGAATCTGAATTTTTGGAAGGCGCTAATTTATATAGATATTCTGTATAATTTCCAAGTCTTCTTTGATAAGAATCTAAAATGACTTTATCAGCAAAGTCTTTAGTGCGTTCATATGTAATATCATCATCACTAAATTCTGAATCCAATATAATGAACCGATTGTCTTGGTTAGGGCATGAAAATGCCTCAATAATGGATAAATCTTTCTCTTTATATGCTTCCTTTTCAAGTGATTCTCTAATTCCTAACTCAGAACCTCTAGGGATTTCAGTAAGTTCTAATAAAGCATTGAGTTGATTGTCAATTTGAATTTCAAGAAAGGGCTCAAGTGCCGTCTTAATATCATTAGCCAACCATTTGTCGGTAGAAAATATATATTCGTAGTCTGTAAGGTTAAATGAATCTAATGGGAACAATACTGAACAACTGTACTTTAACCACTTGTGAGGGTAAAGCAATTCCCCTTTTTTTATTGCAATAACCTCATAAAAATAATAATACTTTTGAATAAAATCTTCAGATAATAAAAGATACCGATCAGCTTCACCATCTTGCCTAAATATTCGTTTTCCTTCAAGTAATTTCTCCATATTACACCTCTCAATTTCCAATTTAAAGGCTAGAAAGTTCCCTTGTAAAATTTTTTTATTAATTCTTAATTCAACATGAATTAACCCCTTTCCTGCTATTGGAGATTTACCTTTACTCTTTTTTATCTTCACATCTTTTTATAACTTCTCTTCTTGCTTCAACTATTGAAGCAGGTTAGTGAAAGAACCTATCCGACGATTCATTTTCGATAAGGAATTCGTATTTTCAATAATTCCTTTCTTGCATTTTAGATTTTATATTAGCGTTCATTTTTAGAATGTTTTTTATGTAATTATTTATTCAACATAACATAAACTATGTTGAATAAAGATTTAATATATGATATTATTTAGATAGATAATTCAACATAGTTTATTGGAATACATAATATTTAAATTCAACATAGTTAATAGGAGGGGTGAATAATGAACTTAGTCGAGCAGTTTCATCAGTATTTAATAAATGATGATAAGAGCGAAAACACAATTAAAGGATATATCCAGAATGTAAATGGTTATCTAAAATGGTTTACTGAATCGAAGGATGTTAATTTTTCAAAGTTACACAGGGAAAACGTGAAGGAATATATTTCATTTCTTAAAACTATAAAGAAATCGAAACCCAAAACGATTAATACAAAAATTAATGCCTTAGTGAAGTTTAATGAGTATTTAGTGGAGAATAAGCAGCAAAAGGAAATGGTTATCACTAAAAAAGATTTTCAAAAAGTACAACAGCAATACGCTTCGTTAGCAAAGGTGGAACATAAAGACGTTGAAAAGTTCAGACAATTAATTTTAGAGAGTGGAAATAAGCGGAATTATTCCTTAGTCACGTTGTTGGCATATGGTGGATTAAGAATAAGTGAAGCACTAAATCTAAAAATGAATGATTTTAATTTAATCAGTCGTGAAATTATTGTAAAGGATGGAAAAGGAGATAAAACGAGGACTGTGTTCATGAATGATAAAGTTAAAGATGCTTTACGAGCATATCTAAAAGAACGTGGTGAAGTTGAAAGCGAAAATCTTTATATTAGTAATAGAGGAAAACAATTAGATCGTACAACAGTAAATAAGATCTTTAAAGATTTCTCAGAGAAATTAAAGAAGGATATTATTATTACCCCTCATGATTTAAGGCATTATTTTTGTAGTCATGCTATCACAAGGGGAATGAGTGTGCATGAAGTCGCAAATCAAGCAGGACATTCGAATATTCATACAACGTTACTTTATACAAACCCAAGTAAACAAGAATTAATTAATAAAATGAATGAACTATAAAAGGATAGCTTAAAAGCTATTTTTTTGTTTGCCTTATAGACTTCATATAAGTGTTTTACAGTCGGTTTAGCCCTCCTGTAGTTCTTGTCTCTTAAATAATCAAATAAGTCGTTAGAATGATTCGTAATAGGTGTAAGAACTTATTATAGAATATAAAACAGTAGTTTTATCTAGTAGGTAGTCCGGGGGTGGAAAAACATCCTGTGGAAAATTTCAAATCGCTATATAGATTGCAGCACACCTGACCACACAGAATGTTTATTCTCCAGACGACTCCTTATTATATAGCACCTTTGGACATTTATAAGCCAGAAACAGGCGAACCTCAAGGCAGCTAATGCATCATGGCAAGATCTCAACTCGTAACGTTATAAAACCTTATTAAAAAGAATTTTTCTTAAGGTTTAGAGGATTCATAAAATCTATTTTTGTAAACTCCTTTTATAAAAGTTTATATAATAATTTTATTGTTTTTGGTAACAAACAATTGTTTTCGGTTACCGATTCTTATAGGGCGAATACAATGCATAAACAGTATTTCCTCCAATGAAAGGAGTTCATGTAATGGATTATTCATCTTATTGTGATTGGTATATGAATCCATACAGACAGTACAAACCAGTTACTGCGTATACGCTTAGCACTCCTGTAAATGTTAATGGCGTAAACATAAATGTACCTCCGTATCAAGCATTGAATTACAAACCAAAGGGTGCTCAGTATGAATATGTTTATGTTCCAATTGCCCAATTCTCAAAAGTAGGAGCAAATGTAATGTGGGATGAAAATTCTCAAACTATAAATGTAATTAGTACTAACCCAACGACTATACCTCCAAAAAGAATGTCTATAGATATGTATATAGATGCATTACAAAGATCATTAGCTTGTTTTAGAAATGCTTTAGATGATGCGTCTACCTCTATATCACCTAAACTATCACCTGAGGATAAAGGAAATAAAGTTAGATATGATGGAGGAACTGTATTCGATGGTGTATGTTGGTTTCACCTTCCGAATGCTTCATCAAAAGATTATCATTTAACAATCGGGAAGTATTATCAACCTATGTATGATTCTGCTATGGGAGGAATGGAAGAATTAGCCGTTATAAATGATAATGGAGAAAGAATTTCTTTCGGTAGAAATCACTTATTTGACGTAGATTAGCCTCAGACTGCTCAGATTGGTTCAAATTTAACTGGGGCTTTAGCATAACAATAATTGGACTACTGTTTCGGTAGTTGTTTTTGTTATCGTTATTAAGTAAAGGGGCAATTTAGTTTAACTACTCTATCGGAAGCTACACCTATTTGGTAACAAAATATCCACAGACTTAGGGACTATAATCATTTATTATTATTTAAAAGAGCCTGAAGGTGATAAACATGGAAAGAACTCCAATTAATTTTCAAGGAAAAGATTACATTCTTCTTTTTAAATACGAATCTGGTTATTGTGAAATTGTGAAAGAAGGAGAGCGGAATCATCAAATTTTATTAGTGCATTTCTCTGAAATAAAGCATAATCCCAAGAAACATATAAAGAAGTAACTAGGAGGAATGAGGGCTGTCATCGGGGCAGCTTTTTTTACTTGTTCCACTAACGGTGCAGGTTAGCTTAATAAGAAATATTATTTTTTTCTTCCAAGGTATGTGCCAAAATAAAGGTATATGTAAGGTCAATCTAGTTGTAAAAAGAGGAGAACAATAGAATGAGCGTTGTATTTTTAAAGGTGTTTTTTGCCTTGATAGGGTGTTTGTTCATTTTTCTCACAAAAAAAATAGATGATGAATTCATTAGGCAAACAAAGATTCTGTATTATTTGAGGCATGGATACCAACTTTTCCTGCAAGGGTAACAAGATGGCTAATGTATATAATTGGGGCATTTTTAATTTTTCTAGGTATTTTAATAAAAGAGTAATAACTAACAAGCACATCCTTATTGAACTAAAGGGTGCTTGAGTTAAAGATCAGAGCTGTCATTGAGGCAGCTTTTCTTGTTTCACTAACGAAGCAGGTTAATTGAATAAGGATGCAGAAGCTAGTTATGAACGTAACCAAAACGAGGTGAAGTATGGAGCTAGAAGAGATTATTGAAAAGTGCTTTGAATCTGCAATAGATTATGGAGTTTCAGCATATGAAGTAGTAGTTAATTCCAGAAAAACAAATAAGCTATATGATAGAAAATACAAAAATTTCAAAATCCTAAAGAATCATCCAAAAGGCATAGAATCATTATATCGTTTATTAGAACATTCCCATATGTATGTAAGATATACCGCTGCAATACATTTACTCTCCGTCAATGAAAAAAAGGCGAAAGAAGTTATTTTGGAAGTTGCAACTTTGTCAA
Source organism: Neobacillus sp. BF23-41 (assembly GCF_041106275.1). Lineage (NCBI taxonomy): Bacteria > Bacillati > Bacillota > Bacilli > Caryophanales > Bacillaceae > Neobacillus > Neobacillus sp. BF23-41. The sequence continues at coordinate 4,563 of NZ_JBGBPR010000049.1, read as the reverse complement.
AGGACTTAGAGTTTGACTCATATTATCTTTTACAAGAGTGGGACAATGGTAATTTAAAGGACTATTATAATTAATTCGTCCTAATGACCTTGTTCACTAACGGGTGCTTGAGTTTAACAAGGGGTGTTGCTGCGGCGATCCTTTTTCTTGTTCAACTAACGAAGCAGGTTACTTGAAGAAGGATTCCAGGATGGTACTACCGAATTGTATGGTTAGATGTTGATATAAAGGGTGAGTTAAATGGATAAATATAACCGATTATTTGACCTGAAGAGATATAAAGATGAGGAAGATATTTGTTTTTCAATTAATAGGGATTTAGAGGAAAACGCATATTATTTGTCACAATCTCTATGTTCGAGAGTGAAATATATCGGTAAGGCTTATCAATTACACTATATCCCTATGATTGATATTTATGGGGATGTCAAATTTAATAAAACTCAAGTATTCTCACTAATTGACGAATTGCTTTTTATAAAATCTGTTGTAAATGACTCGGTAATTGATTACTTCATTCCTTCTTTAATTGAACTCCTTGAAAAAATAACTCATAGTCAAGACGAGGATACCTTATGGATTATGGGGAATTAATTTATCTCGTTTCTTTTTAAACAAACGAGATAAATGTTGAAGATATAGCTGCCAAAATGATGGCTTTTCTTTCTGAAGTAACGGGGCAGAATATTTAAGAAGCAAAAAGTTATACAAAGCAAAATAGATTACTTATAAAGTTCTACAACAAGCGGAGGTTGAAGTTCATTATGGACCCAAGGAAAGTGTTTTTAATTGAACTACACGAAATAATTAAAAATAGCTCAGAGATACGAAATCAACTTACAGACCCATCCGAGGATAACATTGTATGGGATGAGTTTAAGTTGTGCGATGAAGAAGTAAATGGTTTAAAAAATTATAATTTTGATGATGTAGTCTTATCAGCAATTGAAAAAACGGTCAGAGATGCTATTCTAGGGGCATTCCACGATGCTTTAGCACTATTGGACGCTGTAAGAGACCCAGAAATCGTTGAGGTTGATGAGACTTGGCTGGGATTAACACTAAGTGAGCCCAATGAGGATGAAGAGAACGAAGAATTTCTGCACGATGAGATTTATGGTGCTTATTGGGATTGGTTGGAACAGAGAAATAAAGATGAAATTTAATAATTAATAATCACGCTTTGCTCACAATAGTTTGTGAAATATTGTACTTACGCTAACGGGTGCGTTTATGAAAGAAAAAGGTTGGCAGTTAAGGGTTTTCTGTCGTAAAGGGGCTTAATAAGTATGACAAAACTTAAATTTATCTTCCATACAGAACCAGATGAAGTTTTACCTGAACTGTTTGATAATGATTTAGTTGATATAGATTTTTGGTGTCGATTAGATATTCATATAAATGGTCAGTCATTTTTTAAAAATTTTTCACCGTCTTATTACGGTGATTCCGAGTTTACTGAGTATTATATCAATAAGAGTGGGATTAGTGTTCCTGTATTCCCTTTTATTCATTCTCTATTAGCTGCTCCTAAAATGTTGAAAGTGAACAAACAATATTTTTTACAAGATGACCAAACCAGTATACAGCTTTGTGTTCTTTTGGAGGAAAAAAAGGACCTAGTTTCTATAGCATCCTGTGTTGGAGATTGGGAAGAAGATAAGTATTATTGGTATGATGGAAAAAAGCTCTGCTTTCAAAAAGAAATGCCCAATACTGAATATAATTCTATGAAATATGACGATTTTAAAGAAGGATGTATCGAAAGTGTAGAAATGTATATCGAATCTTTATTAAGAAAATACCCCGAAATTAATAAATATCCCTACTTTCCAAATATCTCTAAATAAAGATTCTTGTTCAACTAACGGGTGCTTTAGTGAAACAAACTAAATGAAAGTTAAAGCTTGAGGACGTAAACCATATACTAGTACAGACCTTTTGAAATAATAATTGGAGAAAATAGATTATGACACTTTTATATGTAGGAATTAGTTGCATTATTGTTGGATTTGGTTTAAGTTCACTTAGTTTTTATGAAGTTAAAGATGGTGTAAAATTTATATTTGAAGAGCGAAGTAAGATAGACAAGGTAGCCTTTTTCTTTACCATATTTGAATATGTAACAGGGATATTTTTGTTTGGAATACTACTCATATTGTTTGGCATATTTGCTATAGTAATGAATTTTTTTTGATACTGGCTTGTTTAACTAACGGGTGCAATAGTTAAAGATGATGATCGCTGCGGCGGTCTTTTTTCTTGTTGAACTAACGATGCAGAATAGTTTAATTGGAACTTAGATATAAATCTTTGTGTCAATATAGTTGTTTATACCTTTCATAATATAGTGGGCTTGCATTAAATATATTTTAAGCTATTTATGAGAGGGAGTGCAGCAAAATTGGCTATTATCGTGGTTCCTAAAGATGCACCTACAATACAATCTGCCGTAATTGATGCAATGTCAGATGATTTAATCTTTGTGAAAAAAGGGAATTACAATGAAAGTGTGGATATAATAGGGAAATCTATTGCAATTATTGCAGAAAAAGGGGCTATTCTTGATGGGGAAAATTCGTTATTGTATGGATTTAGAGTTGCTAATTCAAATATAGAAATTAAAGGATTTAAAATACAAAACTACTTGGAATACGGTATAAAACAAGAGGGTTTTTCACAAATAGCATCATATATCGAAAATACTATTCAAAATATAGGCAAGGATGGAATAACCATTGTTAACAACAGCGATTCACTTTGTGTGATTTGGAAAAACAAAATAAGAAAAATTTCAGAGAATGGTATAAATATTCAAAACGCTTTTGCAACAAATGTCTTAATTATTCAAAATGCCATTGAGGATGTGCTGAATAATGGGATAAATGTTACTTCCTTTGAGAGAGCTGGAACAATTTTTGAAAACATTATCCGTAAAGTTGGAAATGAAGGAATTGTTTTTCAGTTTATAAATAGTGCGGCGGTTTTAGGCAATAAAATTTCGCATGCAAGACAAAATGGAATTTCAACAAATGGACAAGGATATATTTTATCTAAAAATGACACTAAATATAATGGAAGTAATGGATTAGAAGTAAATGGGGCATTTGATGGAATCAATTACATTGAAGAAAACACCTCGTCCGATAACAAAAAAGATGGAATTAGTATAAACCAAGACAACAATTTCATCATCAGAAATAAAGCTAAAGATAACGGTGATGACGGAATAGATTTAAACTCCAATAATAATGAAGTCGTGGAGAATTTTGTATGTAATAATGGAGATAAAGACATTGAAAATAATGGAGTGAACAATCAATTTTTTAGGAATGAAGTTTGTGATGATAGTATCCTCGATGCCCATGACCACCATCATCATGAAAGCAGTGACGAAAGCAGTAGTTAACATTTGAATAAGTATGATAAGACCGTTTCCTACTTAAAGAGGCGGTCTTTTTTTGGACAAGGTGTACCCATAAAAGTTCTGCCATAAGTTATTTTTGCTGTGTCCGCAGCCGTTATAAACACAAGTTCCTTATTCAGCTAACGGGTGCTTTAGTTACACAACGAGATCGTCAAAAGCGGTCTCATTTTTATGGAACTAAAGGAGCAGGTTAGTGTAAGAAGAACAGTGGTATTATCGTAAAGTCAATATATAACGGGGGATAAAAAATGAAAAACACTTATGAAATCTTATTTGATGAATATGTTCAGGAACTCGATAAAGCTGTTACGTTTGAAGAAGACAAATTAGATTCTATAAGAGAAAAAATGTTAAGTGAAGGTAAATCACAAGAAGAAATTGAGAATTTTATTATGGAAAGATTTGACCCTATATGTTGTGCAGGTCGAGTTATAGCTGTTTTTAGGAAATATTGGTTAAATTGCAATGAGTTAAATATATATAACGAAAAAAATGGGGTCAATGGATATGTTAATCCCAAAGACTTTACAGTTGATTGGTTATCGAACGATGGAGACCCTTACGAATTATTCGGTCTAATAAGTGGAATGCCATACTACCCAATTGGAATTGATGAAAACGGCGAGTATTGTTAATGTTCTTGTTCAACTAACGGGTGCAAGAGTTAAAGATCGGGATGGCTGCGGCGATCCCTATTTCTTGTTGTACTAACGGGGCAGGTTAGGTGAAGAAGGAATTGTTCTAAAACAAGTCGAATTTATTAATTTTAAAAAAATAAGGAGACTACATTTTGAAACCCCTGAGTATGTTAGTTGAAAAGCATTTACATCGGTGTAGATAGGAGGGATTGGAATTGTGAGAAAATCATTATTTATTTCTACCATAGTAATGGTGTATTTAATTGTAAGCGGTTGTAGTTACAATTCTGTAAAGAAAATTAAAGCAGATTATTTTGATATTGGCTTAGGACAGAGTTTATACAGTGGAAATAATAAAGTGGAGCAGGAAACTGTTCAGTCACTTGTTGATGCATACAATCAAATTGAATATATTGGACAAACCAACCAACAAATTAATTATGAAAAGGCAATAACTATAACATTTATCTATAATGACCAAATTTCAGGCACTTTAGT
>NZ_JBGBPR010000048.1:0-15739 GCF_041106275.1 Neobacillus sp. BF23-41 | reverse complement strand
GACAACCAGAAATGGTTGTTTTTTTGTGTTTTCGAAGATTTATGTATGGGTGATCAGTAAATGATAATTGTGCCCATGGAAGAGGAAAAGAGCCTGGGCCGGTCACAAAAAAGAATAATTGTGCCCATACAACAGAAAAAAAGCCCTCTTCGGTAACATAGAAGTGTCTTATGTTACCGAAGAGGAGGAAAAAAGCCATCGCCGGTAACATAGAAGGGCTTTATGTTACCAAAGAGGAAGAAAAAAGCCATCGCCGGTAACATAAAAAAGCTTTATGTTACCGAAGAAGAGGAAAAAATCCTTCAACGGTAACTAAAAGAGGATACATGGTTATCCCATCAAATACTGATAAATCAAAAAGGGTCCTTTCTGCATGGTGACATCAAGAAAAGAACATATGAATGGATAATCCTGATTGGGCATCATTTTTGTCAGCTCACTCCACCATTCCGTCTCATAGCGGGCGATCATACTTAAATTGTAAAGTAATAAATAATGGACCAATAGTTCTGGGAAATTGAAATAGTTCTCTTTATTCAGAGGCAATGCAAAGGTTTCATTCTCAATATTATATTTAAGTGGAGAATTTCCAAAAAGAGAAGTCGTGTTCATCGAAAATGCGAGACCATCATTTGAAAATTCCACTCCTTTTTCAAACTTAGATGTCAAAAATTCCTTAAACCGATTTTCTGTCATATGAAAATGATCTAATACGGTTTCAGGTACAAAAAACTGTTTTTGATCCGTTTGTAACTTAATAAATGTTCTTTTCCCTTCAAGTAAAAAGAATAAATCATCCAGCTCTGGTATAAGCTGTAGTAATTCCTCCATTATGACTTTCTCCCCTTCCAATTGTTTCATGTGAAACAATTTTTCAGAGATGAAGGGGAAAAGTCCATTTTTTTGAAATTTAACTTCGTCTTGAAAGAAATGATAATTCTGCTTCTTCCTTTTCCTTGACGAAACTCCGTGTGCTAAAACCGCCGTTGTTTCTGGGTAAGCAGGATCAATGGTTAATATACATGCTTTAATTAAATGGACGAGACCATAAAAAAGTAAAATTGGTTTTATAATAAGTGGAGAGCTTTCTGCTTGTTGATAATAAATTTGTCCGTGTTCAAGATAATAAAGAAAAGCATAACAATTTTCATAGCTTTTTTGTTCAGGATTCTCGATCTGACGCTTTTGGTAACAACCTTTTAAAAAGCGCTGGCAGTATTCCGCAGAAAAGAAGCAAGAGAAGCTTTTCCAATCTTTATAATCAATACCCAAGACTACATCACCTTTTTCAGAAGAATCAGACTAATACTTATTCCTTGACAGTATTTTATCCAATTGATAACCTACAAATAATATTTTTTTCCTGGGGGCCATAAAAATGTGGGAAAGTAAATTTTCAAAAGAAGGTTTAACGTTTGATGATGTGTTATTAATTCCTGGTAAATCTGAGGTATTGCCAAGAGATGTAAACTTGCAAGTGGAATTATCACCAACTGTAAAGCTGAACATTCCAATCATAAGTGCTGGGATGGACACAGTAACAGAATCAGAAATGGCTATATCAATGGCTCGCCAAGGCGGTTTAGGGATCATTCATAAAAACATGACCATTGATCAGCAGGCGGAGCAGGTTGAAAAGGTAAAGAGATCGGAAAGCGGGGTTATTACAGATCCATTTTTCCTAACACCAGAGCACCAAGTGTTTGATGCGGAACATTTAATGGGAAAATATCGTATTTCCGGAGTACCAATCGTAAATAACTTTGAAGAACAAAAGCTAATCGGTATTATCACCAATAGGGATCTTCGCTTTATTTCAGACCAAGATTATTCATTTAAAATTTCTGACGTAATGACCAAAGAGAAGCTTGTCACAGCCCCAGTCGGAACGACGTTAAAAGAGGCAGAGAAGATTCTGCAGCGTTACAAAATTGAAAAACTTCCGCTTGTAAATGAGCAGGGTGTTTTAAAAGGGCTAATAACAATTAAAGATATCGAAAAGGTTATTGAATTTCCAAACTCCGCTAAGGATAGCCAAGGCCGTTTATTAGCCGGAGCTGCAGTCGGTGTAACAAGCGACACGATGAAACGTGTGGATATGCTTGTAAAAGCAAATGTCGATGTGATTGTCCTCGATACAGCCCATGGACATTCAAAAGGTGTTCTTGATATGGTAAAGGAAATCAGAACTGCGTATCCTAACCTCACCATTATTGCTGGAAACGTGGCAACAGCTGAAGGAACCAAAGCCTTAATTGAGGCAGGAGCAGATGTGGTAAAAGTAGGAATTGGACCTGGCTCTATTTGTACGACAAGGGTTGTAGCAGGTGTTGGTGTTCCGCAAATTACCGCTGTTTATGATTGTGCATCAGAAGCGCTCAAGCATGGTAAAACGATTATTGCTGATGGCGGCATCAAATACTCTGGTGACATCGTGAAAGCACTGGCAGCTGGTGGACATGCTGTTATGCTGGGCAGTCTATTGGCTGGGGTAACAGAGAGTCCAGGTGAGACAGAGATTTTCCAAGGACGACGTTTTAAGGTATATCGTGGCATGGGTTCCGTTGCAGCAATGGAAAAAGGTTCTAAAGACCGCTATTTCCAAGAAGATAATAAAAAGTTTGTTCCAGAAGGAATTGAAGGACGGATCCCGTATAAAGGGCCGTTAGCAGAAACCATTTATCAGCTGATCGGCGGCCTCAGGTCAGGAATGGGCTATTGTGGAACTAAAGACCTTGAGGAATTAAGGATGAAGGCACAATTTATTAAAATGACCGGTGCGGGTCTTAGAGAGAGTCATCCACATGATGTCCAAATCACAAAAGAGGCTCCAAATTACTCGTTATAATATTTAAAACAGAGAAGCACGGCTTCTCTGTTTTTTTGTGAAAAAAGGCCCAGGAATGTTTGAGAAACTTTCAAAAATAGCCATAAGATGGTTCATAGCTCCGTCTATGATTTGCCATAGAGATATGTTAAAATAACCAAAGTGTATAAATTCTTGGAGGGCGTTAAAGTGAACAAACATTTTTATCGGAAATGTATTGCCAGTGCAATGGCAATAATTATGTTTTTTGGACTATTTGCTGGTGTTGATATAGCGAAGGCAGACGCAGCATTAAATGTAAATGCAGACGGAGCTATTTTGGTTGATGGAGAAACGGGCAGGATTTTATATGAAAAGAATGCTGACAGTCCATTAGGAATTGCCAGTATGACGAAAATGATGACTGAGTATCTTTTACTCGATGCTGTAAAACATGGAAAGGTGAAATGGGATCAGGAATATACAGTAAGTGATCTTGTTTATAAAATCTCACAGCCGACTGGTTTATCTAATGTCCCATTACGCCTTGGTGAAAAATATAATGTTCGAGAATTATATGAAGCAATGGCTATTTATTCTGCAAATGGGACAACCATTGCTCTAGCTGAAGTCATTGGCGGTACGGAAACGAATTTTGTGAAAATGATGAATGACAAGGCAAAAAAATTAGGATTGAAAAATAGTAAATTTGTAAACTCCACCGGTTTGAATAATAAAGATTATAACGGTGACCAACCAGAAGGAACAGGAGCAGATGAAGAAAACGTTATGTCCCCTCATGACGTGGCGACATTAGCTTTTCATCTCATTAATGATTATCCAGATGTGCTAAAAACGGCTAGTACGCCTAAAAAGGTATTCCGAGAAGGAACAGAAGATAGAATAGAAATGCAAAACTGGAACTGGATGCTGCCATCATTGGTTTATGGTTATCAAGGCATGGACGGGCTAAAAACAGGTACCACTGATTTTGCAGGTTACTGTTTTACAGGGACAGCAAGCCGTGATGGTAAACGATTTATAACTGTTGTTCAAAATGCTAAGGATATTAGCGGCAAAAACGATGGGTATAAGGCACGCTTTGGTGAAACGAAAAAAATGCTGGATTATGCTTTTAGCAATTATACAAAGGAAAAGCTTGTTCCTAAACATTATCAAGTAAAAGGTCAGAAAACTGTTCCTGTTGTTAAAGGGAAAGAGGATCAAGTAAAAATCTATTCGAAATCAGCCATAAATATGATGATTCAGAATGGCGGAAAAGAAAATTATAAACCAGTTCTTGTACTTGATAAAAAGAAACTGAATAAAAACGGTGAGCTAACCGCACCCATTAAAAAAGGTGAAACGGTGGGTTACTTAACAGTTGCACCAAAAAATGGTGAAAAAGTTAAGTTCTTAACAACAGCAGGTCAACAAAAGGTCAAGGTTGATGTGATTGCTGCAAATGATGTAGAAAAGTCAAACTGGTTTGTGTTAATGATGAGAGGCATCGGTAGTTTTTTTGGTGATGTCTGGCATGGAATTTCTACTGCTGTTAAAGGATGGTTTTAATTAAATTCAAACAGTAGGAAGCTCTAAGTGGGAATAATAGGATGGACGCAAAATGGATTCTTGTCTTGACAGGAATCCTTTTTTGTTGCTTTAATGTTTTTATGGGGTTAAAATAGTTCCGACTAAATTAATAAAGATTTCTGAAACTATGAGAAAATTTTTCTTAATATTAAAAGAAATAATTAGGGGGATTTAGAAATGATAACAGGTACTGATCTCGTAAAACGTGGTATGGCTGAAATGCAAAAGGGCGGCGTCATCATGGATGTTGTTAATGCAGAGCAGGCGAAAATTGCTGAAGAAGCAGGAGCAGTAGCAGTAATGGCTTTAGAGCGTGTTCCTTCAGATATCCGCGCGGCTGGCGGTGTGGCAAGAATGGCAGACCCTAGAATCATTGAAGCAGTTATGGGTGCTGTGACGATCCCTGTAATGGCTAAAGGAAGAATTGGACATATTGTAGAAGCGCGCATTCTTGAAGCAATGGGTGTTGACTATATCGATGAGAGTGAAGTTTTAACACCTGCTGATGAAGAATACCATTTAAATAAAAGAGATTATACTGTACCGTTTGTATGTGGCTGTCGTGACCTTGGTGAGGCTGCCCGCAGGATTGGTGAAGGAGCATCTATGCTTCGTACAAAAGGCGAACCAGGAACAGGTAATATTGTTGAAGCAGTCCGCCATATCCGTAAGGTAAATGCTCAAGTCCGTAAAGTTGTTGCAATGAATGAGGACGAGCTTATGACAGAAGCAAAGCTATTAGGTGCACCATATGAAATCCTCTTAGAAATTAAACGCCTTGGCAAGCTGCCAGTTGTTAACTTTGCTGCTGGCGGTGTGGCAACACCTGCTGATGCAGCGTTAATGATGCAATTAGGAGCGGACGGTGTATTTGTTGGTTCTGGTATCTTTAAATCAGAAAACCCAGCGAAATTTGCTAGAGCGATTGTTGAAGCAACTACACATTATCAAGACTATAAATTAATTGCTGAACTTTCAAAGGATCTTGGAACACCAATGAAAGGGATCGAAATTTCATCACTAGCACCTGAAGCACGCATGCAGGAGCGTGGATGGTAAGATGATTAGAATCGGCGTTCTTGCTCTACAAGGGGCAGTCCGTGAACATATGAACTCTATAGAAGCATGTGGTGTAGAGGCCGTCGCAATCAAAAGAAAAGAAGAACTACAAGAAGTGGATGGCCTCATTCTTCCTGGCGGAGAAAGTACAGCAATGCGACGTTTAATTGACAAATATGATTTTATGGATGCCCTAAAAGAATTTGCTCAAGAAGGAAAACCTATGTTCGGTACCTGTGCGGGGCTCATTTTATTAGCCAAAGATCTTGTTGGCTATAACGAGTCACACATCGGTGTAATGGACATTAAGGTGGAACGTAACTCGTTTGGACGCCAGGTTGACAGCTTTGAGGCGGACCTTGCGATTAAAGACGTTGCTGAAAGCTTCCCAGCAGTATTTATTCGTGCACCGCACATCGTTGAGGCGGGAGAGAATGTTGAAATTCTGTCCAAGCATAATGACCGCATCGTGGCCGCACGGGAAGGACAATTTCTAGGCTGTTCCTTCCATCCTGAGTTGACGGATAATCATGGCCTTACCGCGTACTTCGTCGAGATGGTGAAGGAAGCTAAGGCTAAACAGTTTGTATAACAGGGTTGCATTTGGTTTATAATTATAGTAATTTAAAATTACAAAATCTAAATAAAGTTTAAAGCAATGAGAGGAACTAGTAGCAGGAGATTCATTCTTTAGAGAGCCGGTGGTTGGTGTGAACCGGTGGATGAAGCTTGTGAATCCCTCCTCGAGCAAGGTGCGGAACACCTCCTCATGAGGTCAGTAAGTACTTTCGGTAGAAACCGTTAACGTTTTTTCGAGGTGGACAGTTTTTTCTGTCAACCAGGGTGGTATCGCGAGTAACTCTCGTCCCTGTATTAGGGGCGGGAGTTTTTTTATTTTTAAGCGGATGCGCCCGTGAAGCAAGTCTAATCTAAAATACTTTTATAAAAAGGAGCGCTGTTATTATGCTAGATATTAAAGTGTTAAGAGCTGATTTTGAAGATGTAAAAGCAAAACTTCAAAAGCGTGGAGAAGATTTATCTGCTCTCGATCAGTTTGAAGAACTCGACCAAAGAAGACGCGAATTGATTGTGGAAACAGAAAAGTTAAAAAGCCGCCGAAATGAGGTTTCCCAGCAGGTTGCTTCTTTAAAGCGTGAAAAGCAGGATGCCGATCACTTAATTAAAGAAATGCGTGAGGTTGGTGACCAGATCAAAACGTTTGATGATGAATTACGAGTGGTTGAAGAGTCATTAGAACTTTTGATGTTGAGCATTCCAAATATCCCGCATGAAAGTGTTCCAGTTGGTGAAACCGAGGATGATAATATTGAAATTAGACAGTGGGGCAAGGTGCGTGAGTTTGAGTTTGAAGCCAAGCCTCACTGGGATGTTGCTGATCAACTAGGTATTCTGGATTTTGAACGGGCTGGTAAAGTAACTGGAAGCCGCTTTGTCTTTTATAAAGGGTTAGGAGCTCGTTTAGAACGTGCATTAATGAGTTTCATGTTAGACCTCCATGTTGATGAGCATGGCTATACAGAAATATTGCCGCCTTATTTAGTCAACAGAGCTAGCATGACTGGAACTGGCCAACTTCCTAAGTTTGAAGAAGATGCCTTTTTGATTGAAAATGAAGATTACTTCTTGATTCCAACAGCTGAGGTACCTGTTACCAATCTTCATCGAGATGAGATTTTAAGCGGCGAACAATTGCCGATCCGCTTCGCCGCATACAGTGCGTGTTTCCGCTCTGAGGCTGGCTCCGCGGGCCGTGATACACGAGGTTTGATTCGTCAGCATCAATTTAATAAAGTTGAACTTGTTAAGTTTGTTAAGCCTGAGGATTCTTATCAGGAACTGGAAAAGCTGACAAATGACGCTGAACGGGTATTACAATTACTTGAACTGCCATACCGTGTGTTAAGCATGTGTACAGCTGACCTTGGCTTTACCGCAGCAAAAAAATATGACATTGAAGTTTGGATTCCAAGCTATGGGACCTACCGAGAAATTTCTTCTTGCAGTAATTTTGAGGCCTTCCAGGCAAGGCGGGCAAATATTCGCTTCCGTCGCGAACCAAAGGCTAAACCAGAGCATGTACACACCTTAAATGGTTCTGGCCTCGCGATTGGCCGTACGGTGGCTGCAATTTTAGAAAATTACCAGCAAGCCGATGGCAGTGTCGTGATTCCTACGGTTTTACGTCCATATATGGGCAACCGCGAAGTCATTGCTCCTATGTAAAATTACAAAAAACTGGACAGACCAAAAATTTGTCCAGTTTTTTTATTTAGTATGTTGACATAGTAAAAACAATGTGGTAAATTAGTTTTTGTTGATACGGAGGAATACCCAAGTTTGGCTGAAGGGATCGGTCTTGAAAACCGACAGGCGGGTCATACCGCGCGGGGGTTCGAATCCCTCTTCCTCCTCCATTAATATTTTATAATCGCGCATAAAAACTGGAGATAATGGTTCGTTACATTTCATGTAACGGATTTTTTTTTGTGTCTTTGAGTCTAGCTCCAGCACCCAACGGCTAGTGTCCTTCGCTCTCCGCCCTACGATAAGTCAACATCGAATCGCTAACGCTCTCCGTGTTTCCTTTATCTCAGTTGGAGCGCTCCAGGCCATACGCCGCTGAACGGGTGCTTCCGCTTTATATAAAAAAACACATATTGGATTATCCAATATGTGCAGTTCTCATATTTAATATTTCTTGTAGTTTATCTTCCACCGCACGGCAGACCTTAGTGGCATCTTCTTCACTTTTTACAACGTCTGTCGTATCCATATCAATCACTAATACTTCACTTGCTGCATACTGATTCATGACCCACTCATCATAACCCTTCCAAACTTCGAAGTAGTATTCCTTCAGCTCAGGGTTTATTTCAAAGCTTCGACCGCGCGCCATAATCCGATCAATTACCGTATCGAACGAACCTTTAAGGTAAACCATTAAATCTGGCGCTTTCCTTGGAAGTTCACTTAGTTCTTCAAGCATATTTTCAACTAGGTCTTCGTAAATTTTAAATTCCAAATCTGATATTCTGCCTAATGATTTATTTACATAAGCAAAATACCAATCTTCATAAATGGAACGGTCCTGAATGGTGTAAACAGGCTCTCTCCAACTGACGCATTCCTTAACCGTTTTAAAGCGTTTATTTAAGAAGAATAATTGAAGAAGGAAAGGAATTCTTCTTGCATCTAATTCTTCAGGTGTCAGTTCATAATAGAGCGGTAGAATCGGATTATCATCCACCGATTCATAAAACACTTTACTCTCAATACCTCTATTTTGAAAGTGTGCATTTAATGTGTCTGCAACACTTGTTTTTCCAAGACCTATCATACCACCAATTACGATACTCACTAACATTCCCCTGTTCTATAGTGTTTTAGTCCAGCTGCTTTTTTTTAATGCTAATGATAACTGACCAATAATATGGTTTAAGTCATGTTCATTTTTAACAAAATCCAATTCATCCCCACTGAAACGAAGAACTGGTATTTCTGGATGTTCTTTTTCAAAGATCATCATTGTTTCTTCATAGTCAAGCGATAACTGCTCTAAATATAAGGGGCTGATATTTTTTTCGACTTCACGCCCTCTTACTTTGATGCGTTTTAACAGCGTGTCTAGGCTTGCATTCAGATAAATAATCACGTTAGGCTTCGGCATATCCTCGGTAAGAATTTGATAAATTTTATAGTATTTTTGATACTCGTCCCTACTTAATGAACGCTTAGCAAAAATTAAATTTTTGAAGATATGATAATCCGCTACGACGGATTGATTTTGGCTTAAGAAATGGGTATTGATATCCCCTAATTGCTTAAAGCGATTGCAGAGGAAAAACATTTCCGTTTGAAAACTCCACTCCTCAATATTTTCATAGAATTTCCCTAGAAATGGATTTTCATCAACAATCTCTTTTAGTAATGCAAATTCGAATTGCGCTGAAATGGCTTTAGCGAGAGATGTTTTGCCAACACCTATCGGCCCTTCAACGGTAATAAAGGGTGTATCCCCCATTGCAAGTCCTCCTTCTCCAACTGCCTTCACTCTATGTTTCACCAGTTAAACTGGTTATTTAGTCACGTAAAACATGCAAAGACTATTTTATCATAATCTCACCCAGGAAGGGATAAGGAATATTTAGAAGAAATTAGTATTATGTCAAATATATGAAAAAACTGCCGAATAGGGGCAGTTTTTGTAGAATAAAAATATTTAAGTCGCATGTTTTGTGACATTGAAATTGTCTATGATCAACAGCCAGTTTTGCGGGAAGGCCAGCCCAAGCTTCCAATAGCTCATGCCCCTAATATTTAACTCTTTAATTAAGTCAAACTTTGCCTGGATCGAGCGGGCATCCTCAAACCAAACCTCATGCTGCTTCCCAGCATCAGTATATTTAAAAAATGGGGCCTGGGCTTTGGTGTCATATTGTATCGGGACATTGTGGCTTGCAGCCAACTGTATCGCCTGCTGTGGGCTCACTGCCTTTGCCACTGACCCCGGCACGAATGGCAATGTCCAATTATAGCCATACAGGTTTTGTCCCATCATAATTTTATTTGCTGGAATATCAGTTATTGCATACTCCAATACTCTTCTTACTTGATCAATGGGCGATACCGCCATCGCTGGGCCGCCGCTATAACCCCATTCATAAGTCATAATGACGACAAAGTCAGCGATTTCGCCGTGAGCCTTATAATCATGCCCCTCATACCATTTTCCTTTTTGGGTTGCGCTAGTCTTTGGGGCAAGGGCGGTTGACATGAGCCAGCCTTGACGTGAGAATCTTTGTTTTGCTTTTCGTAAAAAGCGATTATAGGCCTCGCGGTCCGCAGGGCGTAAAAACTCAAAGTCAAAGTGAATATCACGGAAACCATACTTATTGGCAGTGGTGACAATATTGTTAAGAAATTTATCTTGTATAGCGGTATCATTCAAAAGAATACGACCGAGTTCATCGTTAAACTGGTCATTTTCTTGATTGTTAATAACCATCATTAAGACATTTCGATTGGCTTTAGCAATGGCAGGAAAGTTATTAAGTAATGGTTCTTTCAAGGTACCATCGCGTCGTGCTTGAAAGCTAAAGGGGGCTAAATACGTGAGATAGGGTGCGGCCTCACGGGCACTGGTTTCTAGGATAGGGGCTACAGTGGTGCCGCGCGGTTCAACGTACGCGTTAAACTCGGCGTTTCTTTTTTTACCTTGAGGTATATAGAGACGAAAGCCTACATTAAGTGGTTGATTTACATTAATCCGATTGATGGTGGCAAGTTGCTGATAAGGGACGCCAACCTTTCTTGATATGGAGAATAAGGAATCGCCTGGCTGCACGAAGTAAAAGTGACCGATGATTGGAATGACAAGCGACTGTCCGATAACTAGATTGTTTGGATTGGGTAAATCATTGGCCTCAACGATATCTTGAACGGTTGTATGATAAGTCCTAGCGATTGTAGTTAATGATTCATTCCTTTTTATCACATGGATTTGCATCCTAATCCCTCCTTGGCAAATATGCGTTGCAACTATTTTATGAAAGAGGGAGCGGATAAATGATATAATGCTGTTAAATTTCATCTGTACTAGGATGTATGTTTGCCTTTAAGACATTCTTAATGGCAAACGTCAATAATTTTATGTAAATCAGCCTGCTATAAATTATAATGGTCATTAATAAAGATGACCGGCAATTTTTTCCGTTAAATTGAGGTTTTAAAGGGGAAATATGATGACAATTGAGCGTATGCAAGATGAAGATTTTATGAGAGAAGCAATAAAGGAAGCTGAAAAAGCAGAAGAGCTGAAAGAGGTGCCGATTGGAGCGGTTATTGTAATAGAAGGAAAGGTTGTTGCTCGGGCCCACAATTTACGGGAGAGCGAGCAAAATGCCATCGCCCATGCTGAACTATTAGCGATTGATCAGGCCTGCAAGGAACTGCGCTCGTGGCGCCTTGAAGATGCCACCTTATATGTAACGTTAGAGCCTTGCCCAATGTGCGCAGGAGCAATCATGTTATCAAGGGTCAAACGAGTCGTTTATGGTGCAGTTGACCCTAAGGGCGGCTGTGCGGGTACACTCATGAACCTCTTGGGGGATGAGCGCTTCAACCATCAGAGTGAGGTTATCAGCGGTGTATTAGAAAAAGAGTGCGGGCAAATACTCTCCGACTTTTTTCGAAAAATAAGAGAGCGGAAAAAGCACGAGAAAAAAGTGCAAAAGGATGAACTTACAAAAACTGACAGTGAATAGTGATTGCTTTTTTACGAGAATATTTGTATACTAAGAAAGCGTCATAGAGACGCACTAAACTTTGGTATCAACTTTGCCGTGCTAGGTGGGGAGGTAGCGGTGCCCTGTACCCGCAATCCGCTCTAGCGGGACTGAATCCCTTCCCGAGGCTAACGACCTGTAGGGTCTGCCTTAAGTAAGTGGTGTTGACGCCCGGGTCCTGCGCAATGGGAATCCATGAACCATGTCAGGTCCGGAAGGAAGCAGCATTAAGTGGACGCTCCCATGTGCCGCAGGGTTGCCTGGGCCGAGCTAACTGCTTAAGTAACGCTTATGGGCGTTAGTCGACGGAAGGTGCACGGCAGTTATATTACATAAATTAACTCATCTCAGAATAGGGATGAGTTTTTTTGTTCATTCAACTAGATTCATTTTGTAAAAACCAAAAAGGTTAAGGTATAATAAGAAAAGTGGAAAGATGAAAAATTTGAAGGGGGCGATGTCAATTGAGTTATCAGGCTTTATACCGTGTTTGGCGGCCTCAAACATTTATTGATGTAGTAGGACAAGAACATGTAACCAAGACATTGCAAAACGCCCTGCTTCAACAAAAGATCTCTCATGCATATCTTTTTTCAGGACCGAGAGGAACTGGGAAAACAAGTGCGGCTAAAATATTAGCAAAGGCGATTAATTGTGAACGTTCGCCGGTTTCAGAGCCGTGTAATGAGTGTGCATCTTGTCTTGGCATTACCAATGGGACGATCTCGGATGTGCTTGAATTTGATGCTGCCTCGAACTCACGCGTGGAGGAAATGCGTGATGTGCTTGATAAGGTCAAATTTGCACCTACTTCGGTTAATTATAAGGTCTATATTATTGATGAAGTACATATGCTATCCATTAGCGCATTCAATGCATTGTTAAAAACATTAGAAGAACCGCCAAAGCATGTGATCTTTATTTTAGCGACGACAGAACCTCATAAGATCCCCTTAACCATTATTTCAAGATGTCAGCGTTTTGACTTTAGAAGGATTACAGCTGGAGCAATCGTCAAACGGATGAAATTAATCGTTGAGGAAACTGGAGTTAATTGTGATGAGCGAGCCCTGCAATTGATTGCCCGGGCAGCAGATGGCGGTATGCGTGATGCGCTCAGTTTATTAGATCAGGCCATATCGTATAGCCAGGACCAGGTGTCGATTGAGGACGCCTTAACTGTAACCGGATCAGTATCGCAGGGATTTTTGAATAAGCTGGCCTTAGCCTTCCGGGAAAAGGATGTTGCGAGCGGGTTAGAAGCACTGGATGAACTTTTATTCCATGGAAAAGACCCGATGCGCTTTATTGAGGATTTAATTTTATTTTATCGTGATATGCTGCTTTATAAAACAGCACCAAACCTTGAAGAATCCCTTGAAAGAGTGATGCTTGATGATGATTTTCGAATCATGGCTGAAACTATCTCAATGGAGCAGATTTATCAGCTTATCGATCTCTTGAATAAAACTCAACAAGAAATGCGCTGGACCAACCATCCAAGAATTTTCCTTGAAGTAGCGATCGTTAAGTTATGTCAAATGGAAGTAAAACACACAGAGCAAGCAAATCCAGCACAAATTGAACAATTAATAACAAGAATCGGCCAGCTTGAGACCGAACTGCAGCATTTAAAGGAAACTGGTTTGGCGGCAGTCCCACAAGAAACCGCAACACAAGCGCAGAAGTCTGCGCCAAGGTCTTCTAAAAAGACATTTCAGCCTGCAGTTGGAAAAATCAATGAAGTATTAAAGCAGGCAACGAAAAGCGATCTAAATGTCATCAAAGCCAATTGGGGCGAATTGCGGGCTAGTCTTTTAAAATCACAAGCCGCCCTGTTAAACGATGCAGAGCCGATTGCAGCGTCCTCAACTGCTTTTATTATAAAATTCAAGCATGAGATGATTTGTCAAATGGCAATGAATCGTGCGGATTTTCTTGATGCTGTGATCGCCTCATTAAATAAATTAACCGGCAAAAGATTCATCCTTTTAGGTGTTCCTGAAGACCAATGGCTGCCAATTCGCGAAAACTTTTTGAATAGTCATGATGGTGCTGAAGGAGAAACCAGCGAAGCACCTAAGGAAGAAGAACCGCATATTGCCGAGGCGAAAAAAATATTTGGCGAAGAATTTGTGGAAATTATTGATTAATAACTAATTAAATGGAGGTAGATGTAATGATGCGTGGTGGCGGAATGGGAAATATGCAAAATATGATGAAACAAATGCAAAAGATGCAAAAGAAAATGGCGGAAGCACAAGAAGAATTAGGTGAAAAGAAGATTGAAGGATCTGCTGGCGGCGGAATGGTCACAGTAGTGGTAACCGGTCATAAGGAAGTTGTCGATGTAATTATCAAACCAGAGGCAGTCGATCCGGATGATATCGAAATGCTTCAAGACCTTGTTTTAGCTGCAACAAATGATGCTCTTAAAAAGGTAGAAGAGTTAACAAACAGTACGATGGGGCAATTTACAAAAGGAATGAACCTTCCTTTTTAGGAGTGGAATAGCAAAAGATGCATTATCCTGAACCAATATCTAAGCTGATTGACAGCTTTATGAAGCTGCCAGGTATCGGCCCAAAAACGGCCGGTCGTCTGGCTTTTTTTGTCCTAAGTATGAAAGAGGATACGGTGCTTGATTTTGCCAAAGCACTAGTGAATGCCAAACGAAATCTAACCTATTGTTCTGTCTGTGGTCATATCACGGATCAGGATCCATGTTATATTTGTGAGGACCAACGACGGGATAGAAGTATCATTTGTGTCGTCCAAGATCCTAAAGATGTGATAGCGATGGAAAAAATGAAGGAATTCAATGGTTTGTACCATGTTCTGCATGGGGCGATTTCCCCGATGGATGGGATAGGTCCTGAGGATATCAATATTCCTGACCTCTTAAAACGTCTTCAGGATGAAACAGTTACTGAAGTGATCCTAGCGACTAACCCTAATATTGAAGGGGAAGCAACCGCGATGTACATTTCACGTTTGTTAAGGCCATCCGGGATTAAAACGACAAGAATTGCGCATGGGCTTCCTGTTGGCGGGGACCTTGAATATGCGGATGAGGTAACCTTATCGAAAGCGATTGAAGGGCGAAGAGAATTTTAAAAAGACGCGGAGGAATCAGTCATGTTTTTTCAGCGTAAAGGTCGGCTGCGTAAAGAGTATAATGAAAAGCTCTTAATGCAGTTGAATCGATATAAAGAACATTGGCAGCAAGAAAAACTGCTGTTGGAAAAAAGTTTTGATCCTTCCGAAGAAGTGATTTGCCAAACAAAAATTGCCGAGGCAAAATATATCTTTCTATTAAGAGAAGCAAAGCAGCGGAATGTTACCTTAATGAGATCATAAACAAGCTATTTCTTTTTTTAGGTCTATTTTTATCAACTTGTACATAAGTTGAAACAAAGTGACTTAAGAAGGGGGATAGCTTTTTTGGAACCAATTATCGTAATATCCATCCTCGGAGGGCTCATTCTTATCCTTTTATTTACGGGTGCTCCTTTTAAGCCTGCTCGATTGGTTGGACAGGCTGCTATTAAATTAGTCATTGGAGCGCTATTTTTATTCTTCTTAAATGCTGCGGGTAACCGCTATGGCATTCATGTGCCGATTAATTTTGCTACATCGGCTATTTCAGGATTTTTAGGAATCCCGGGTCTAATTGCTTTAGCTGCTATTCAACATTGGGTACTCTAAACCGAAAACCGCTGAAAAAAAGCGGTTTTTCTTTTTGAAAAACAAATTTTAAAAAAAGTATTGACCAATCCTTTTATATGCTGTAATATATGAAAAGTCGTCACAGAGATGATGAAATGCAAACGAAAAAAGTTGTTGACTTCTGGTTGATAACTTGATAAGATAATAAAGTCGCTTTTAGGCGATAGAGAAATTGTTCTTTGAAAACTAAACAAACAAAATCGTGCAAACAAACAAAAATTTTAGTTTCAATTAAGAAACTAAGCCA
>NZ_JBGBPR010000047.1:0-16430 GCF_041106275.1 Neobacillus sp. BF23-41 | reverse complement strand
GCGCGAAGACTCCTGCGGGAGGACGGGGCTGGGGAGACCCCGCAGGAGTCTCGCGCCGAGGAGGCTCCCCGGACCGCCCGCGGAAAGCGAAGCGCCTGGAGCGCAAATCAACATGCAAGTATTACACAGCCTATTCAAAAGGGGTGCTGGAAATCTCCAAGGCAACCGCCAGTTTTCCAGCATTATCATGACCTGCTAAAAGCAGATGATTGTCTTCGTCTATTTCGTAATGCGTAATCCCTTCTGCATAAATCCAGCCAAGGTTGATCTTCAGACCAACCCGAAACGGGCCATTCCCTGTTATTTTTCCTAATTCATAACGGACAAGCGCATTGCGGATGAATGCACCAGCAGAAAAAAATGATTGGTCGTTATGCGATGCATAGGCACCGTTTGTCGTTTCAAGGTGAATGTAGACATCTTTATTGGCAAAGCTCGTAATCGCAGCCTGTGCGCCTTTCATATCAATAGGTTCCAAAGTGCAACCTCCTTTCCCTTCATAAATAGAATGATTAAGTCTAATGTCTATTTTAGTTAATAATGTAACTATCATACTAGAATCAGGAAAAAAATGCGAAATCAATGCTCGGTGAAGAAAGGGTCACGGTGCCTGACACCAAAAGATGACACAAAAAGAAAGAGCCGACCAATCGATCGGCTCTTTTCTCTATGGTTATTCAACACAATCTTCACAGTACTCTGTTTTTGAAAGTCCACTGCGGTAGGCACCATGCCAGGTCGGACCGACATATTGGTTTAGCTTGAAGCCTTGCTGGATGGCGGCTGTAATAAACTCTTTCGCGACATCGACAGCATCATAAACGGATTTCCCTTTGGCTAATTCAGCGGTAATCGCTGATGAGTAGGTACAGCCTGCACCGTGCGTGTAGGTAGTTGCAAACTTTTCAGACTCATACATCATAAAGTCCTTTCCATCATAAAGCAGGTCAACCGCATTTTCTTCTGATTGGAGCTTGCCGCCGCCCTTAATCAATACGAATTTTGAGCCTTGCTCGTGGATTTTTACCGCCGCTTCCTTCATTTCCGCAACAGTACGCGGAGTCTTCATTCCTGCAAGCTGTCCGGCTTCAAACAAATTGGGGGTAACAACTAGAGCGCGCGGTAAGAGAAACTCGCGCATCGCATCGGTCGTTTCTGGATGTAAGACCTCATCTTCCCCTTTACAAACCATAACCGGATCAATAACGACACGCTCCAGTTTATTTTCATCAATTTTTCGCGCCGCTAATTCGATAATTTCAACCGTACCAAGCATGCCTGTTTTCATTGCATCAATGCCCACCGAAAGAATCGTTTCAAGTTGAGTCTCAAGAGTATCAACCGCGATTGGAAACACGTTATGGTGCCAATTGTTTTTCGGATCCATCGTTACAATCGATGTCAGCGCCGTCATTCCATAGACGCCAAGTTCCTGAAATGTTTTTAAGTCTGCTTGAATTCCTGCGCCTCCGCTTGTATCAGAGCCCGCAATCGTCATTACTTTTTTGATCGTCATATGTATCCTCCTTCGTATCTAAACCCTCCTACTTATTATAGAACAATTTTATAAATTTAACAGAATTCACAGGAAGGCAAGACTAGGTAAATCGATTTAGAAGAAATAGTATCCCAATGCCATTTTATAAAGTATTTCCTGAAGAGGAGGGAAATCAATGAACCGTAAAGGTTGTCCCGATGAATATCCCATTACCTTGATTATTAACGGCTACGAAATCGCCGTTTTTCAACTAACAAATTACAACTTAGACGATTGGACCTATGGATATTTGTTTTCTGAAGGCGATGCTGTTTCCCAAATTCAGGTTTGCGAAGAATGTAATGGCTATATTAAGATTATTGATATACGACAATATATTGAAAAACCATCAGCAGCCTTACTAGATTTACACTCGATCCACTTGGATTATGTGGCACAGGAAAATGGCTATCATGCGGTGGGCGAGAAAAATGATTTGAATTAAGAGGGTGCTCGAATATGAAGGCAGCGGCTATTATTTTATCAGGTGGAAAATCAAGCAGGATGGGCACCAATAAAGCGCTTTTAAAAATAAACGAAAAAACCAACATTGAGAGAATTGCCGATACGCTAAAGTTGTCCTTTAATGATATAATTCTTGTAACCAATCATCCTGAAGACTATCAATTTTTAGGATTGAAGATGGTCTCGGATTATTATCCAGATAAAGGACCGCTTGCAGGGGTTCATGCCGGCTTGCTGTCTTCCAAATATGATACGAATTTTATTGTAGCTTGTGATATGCCATTTGTTTCAGGAGAACTTGCAGCGGTGCTCGTTCAAAAATGCGGCGATTATGATGCGGTCATCCCCGTCATTAATGGAGTCCAGCACCCTTTATTTGCCGTCTTCCAAAAGAGGGTGGCAGACGAGGTTGCCCATAGGATTGAAGCGGATCGTCTCCGGATGAAGCATTTGCTCGATCACTTAAACGTTTTATATGTAACAGAAAAAGACCTTCACTCAAACAGTATGGACTTAGAACGAGTCTTTTTTAATATGAATCACCCAAACGAGTATGAAGACGCCAAAAAGTGGGCTGAAGCGGATTTTTCCCGCTTTAACGAGCAGAACAAGGAAGTATAAGGGGGAAATAGAGAACCATGCAATTTTTCAAAGTAAAAACAGTAGAAGAAACATTTGCCTTAATCGAGGAAAAAATACCGGCAACCAATCAAACTGAAGTACGGGTGCTCGAAGAGGCGCTTCACTATATCCTTGCTGAACCAGTGATTGCGCAGGAAAATGTGCCGAGTTTTGATCGTTCAACGGTGGATGGATATGCTGTTCGTGCCAAGGATACGTATGGTTCTTCCGAATCCATGCCAGGCTTCCTTACGGTTACAGGGGAAGTGAAAATGGGTGAGGTTCCAACTGCACAAGCCGGCCCAGGTAAAGCGGTCTATGTGCCAACGGGCGGGATGCTTCCGATCGGAAGTGACAGCGTTATCATGATTGAGCATTGTGAAGATGTCGATACGCTATTAAATACATACAAGCAGATTGCACCCGGAGAAAACGTGATTCGGGCCGGGGAAGATATTAAAAAAGGAGAAACGCTTCTTACGGCAGGCACGAAACTTCGTCCGCAGGAACTAGGGGCACTTGCCTCTTTAGGGGTTACGACTGTAACGGTCTACCGCAAAGTAAAAGTAGGTTACCTTTCGTCGGGGGATGAAATTGTTCCCTATCAAACCGAAACCTTAGTAGAAGGGCAAATTCGCGACATCAACTATTTGACGATTTCAGGATTAGCGAGCGAATGGAATGTGGATGTCTTATATGGCGGCATTGTCCGTGATGATTTTGAGGAGTTTAAACAAAAGGCCCGTGAACTCTATCAGCAGGTAGATTGTTTAATCCTTTCCGGCGGAAGCTCGGTCGGCGCAAAGGATTATACCACGGATGTCATCCAGTCTTTAGGCGACCCGGGAGTATTTGTCCACGGTATTTCGATTAAGCCGGGGAAACCGACGATTTTGGCAATGGCTAATGGGAAACCAGTGATAGGACTGCCAGGTCATCCAGCCTCCGCGATGATTATCTTTAAGCTGTTTGGCGAGCAAATTTTACGAAAATTAAAGGGCGAGGACTCGCGGCGGAAACCGGAGCGTATTTTTGCTAGAATCACAAAAAATATTCCTTCCTCACCAGGACGGTCTGATTATATTCGGGTCCGTTTATTTGAAAAAGAAGGGGAATGGTGGGCTGAGCCGATTATTGGCAAGTCCGGTTTAATTACAACCTTGGTCAAAAGCGATGGAATTGTTGAGATTAGTTCAGAAAAAGAGGGAATTTCACAGGGAGAATACGTACCTGTGATCGCATCACGATAAGGGGGGCTAAGCAGTGAATTATAAAAACTTTAAACGAAAAATATATTTAGAAGATAAACCCCGAGCACAAGCCAGAGAAGAAATTCTTGCGGCTTTTAGGCTGACCCCTGAAAAGGAAGAAATCTCAACGATTACCTCCTTGGGCCGTGTGACAGCTGAACCCATTTTTGCGCGGGTCTCGATGCCGCATTACCATGCAAGTGCAATGGATGGAATTGCGGTCATTGCTGAAAATACCTATACAGCCCATGAGCAAAATCCACTTCGTCTGAAACGGGGCGAAGAATTTTGTTATGTTGATACGGGGAACGCGATCCCTTCACCGTTTAACGCCGTCATTATGATTGAGCATGTCGATTGTCTTGATGAGGAAACGATTGAAATTATCGAGCCAGCAACCCCTTGGCAGCATATTCGTCCGATTGGCGAAGACGTGGTTCAAGAGGAAATGCTTTTTCCACAAGGGCATATCATCCGGCCAGCTGATTTAGGTGTCCTATTAGCAGGACAGCAAACCGTCATTCTTGTTGCAAAGAAGCCTGTCGTGACGATTATTCCGACCGGGAGTGAACTGGTTGAAGCCAATGCTGAGTTAGCACCTGGACAGATCATTGAATTTAATGGCTCTGTATTTGCTGGCTTCATTAAGGATTGGGGCGGTGAACCGAACCTCCTTCCGATTGTGAAGGACGAGCCTGAAAAAATAAAAGAAGTACTTTTAGAAGCAGCTGAGACCTCTGATATCATCGTCATTAATGCGGGTTCATCAGCAGGCTCGAAGGACTACACGGTCCACATTATTGGCGAAATCGGCGAAGTCTTTACCCATGGGGTCGCCGCACGGCCAGGCAAACCTGTCATTTTAGGAAAAATAAATGGGAAGATTGTTGTCGGAGTTCCGGGCTATCCAGTCTCGGCTTATTTGGCGCTCGAGTGGTTTGTTAGACCGCTTATCTGCAAGTATCTGCAAATCCCTGAACCCAAAAGGCAGACCGTGTCCGTTAAGCTAGGGCGCCGCATCGTTTCGTCCATGGGTGCGGAGGACTTCGTACGAATGAATATCGGCTATGTGAATGGACAGTTCGTTGCCAATCCGCTGACAAGAGCGGCAGGAGTGACGATGTCATATGTCAGGGCAGATGGCCTGTTAATCGTCCCGGCTAACATTATTGGTTACGAACAAGGGGAGCTGGCCGAAGTAGAACTGCTCCGCCCGCTTGAGGAAATCAAACAGGCGATTGTGTTTTGCGGCAGCCACGATTTGACGATTGACCTGTTGTCATCTCGATTAAAACAGGTGCGGACCGACATGAAAATTGTCTCCTCGCATGTCGGCAGTATGGCAGGCATCATGGCGATACGAAAAGGAGAGGCCCATGTAGCGGGTATTCATTTGCTTGACCCAAGTACAAAAGAATATAATATCTCCTATATAAACAAACTATTAGCCGGTCAAGACGTCGTTCTGTATCCATTTTTAAAAAGAAAGCAAGGCTGGATCCTTCCAAAGGGCAATCAGCTTGGCATTGAATCAGCGGTTGACTTAGCCCGTGTGAACGCGAATTACGTTAACCGTCAAAAAGGAGCGGGAACCCGAATCCTCTTTGATCTTTTACTCGAAGAAGGGTGCCTGACACCAGAAGATATTACCGGTTATGACCGGGAAATGTTTTCTCATTTAGCGGTAGCAGCGGAAGTGAACGGTGATGAGCACGGGGCAGGTCTCGGGATTTATCCTGCCGCAAAGGCGATGGACCTAGATTTTGTGCCTGTTGCTGATGAAGAATATGATTTGCTTATGACGAGAGGCTTTTATGAGAGCGAAAGCGGCAAGCTGCTAATGGCAATAATCCAATCGGCTCCGTTTAAAGAACAAGTCGAAAAAATTGGCGGTTACCAAGTGGTCGAAAATGCAGAGCCTAAGTGCTTGGGTGTAGAGGTGTAATCAGGATGATGTATCAAATATCAAAGGAACCAATCGATATTCAAGCAGTAATTGATAAAGTGGTCCAGCGCGAAGCCGGTGCGATTACGACGTTTATCGGTACCGTACGGGAATTAACGAAGGGTAAAAAAACGTTGTTCTTAATCTATGAAGCATACGAAGCAATGGCTGTGAAGAAGCTTGAGCAAATTGGCCAGGAAATTGAACAGCGCTGGGAAGGTTCATGCGTTGCGATCTCCCACCGAGTAGGCCGTTTAGATATAACGGATGTAGCGGTGGTCATTGCCGTCTCGACGCCGCACCGTGCTGATGCCTATGAAGCCAACCGCTATGCGATTGAACGGATCAAAGAAATCGTCCCGATCTGGAAGAAAGAGCATTGGGAGGAAGGCGAAGCATGGATGGGCAATCAGCTTGAAACCGTCGCCTACCCAAGCGGCAAGCCCGAGGAGAGTGACTTAAATGAATAAGGTGCTATTTTTTGCCCATTTACGTGACGCGGTCGGCGAAGAGTTTCTTTCCGTCGATGCCAGTGGAAAAACGGTGGCAGAATTAAAAGCTGAGTTATCGGCTAAATATAACCTGCCGAAAATGGACACCGTGATGACTGCGGTCAATGAAGAATTTGCCTTGAACGACGAAATCATTCGAGATGGTGATGAAATTGCCTTTATTCCGCCAGTAAGCGGAGGATGATCATCATGAACGAACGGTATTCACGGCAGGTCCTCTTTCCTGGGATTGGTAAAGAAGGGCAAGCTAAGATTAGCAGCAAGCATGTACTAATCATCGGGGCGGGGGCTTTAGGGTCAGGAAGTGCTGAGGTGTTGACCCGGGCCGGCGTTGGCAAGATTACGATAATTGACCGAGATTATGTTGAGGCCAGCAATCTGCAGCGCCAGCAGCTCTATACCGAAGAAGATGTCGCCGAGAAACTTCCAAAGGCTGCGGCGGCAGAAAAACGCTTACGGGCGATTAACTCCGATGTGGAAGTGGTTTCGATCATCGGTGATGCTACTCCTGAATTGCTGGAGGAACTTATCCTTGGTGTTGATGTGATGGTCGATGCGACGGATAACTTCGAAACACGGATGGCGATAAATGATGTCTCACAAAAATACCAGGTCCCGTGGATCTATGGAGCCTGCGTTGGCAGCTTTGGAATGACGTTTTCGATGATTCCAGGGAAAACTCCCTGTTTAAATTGCCTGTTGCGCTCGATTCCGCTTCAGGGCATGACCTGTGATACGGGCGGAATTATTTCTCCTGCCGTGCAAATGGTAATCGCCCATCAGACAGCGGAAGCGATGAAGATGTTAGTCGAGGATTGGGACGCGGTGCGGACTTCTTTTGTCAGCTTTGATTTATGGAGAAATCAATATACAAGCTTAAAGATGTCGAAGGCAAAGTTTGCCGGCTGCTTGTCGTGCGGCGAGGAACGGACGTATCCATATCTTGATCATGAAAATATGACGAAAACAACGGTCCTGTGCGGCCGCGACACGGTCCAAATCCGCCCCTCGACCCAAGGGGAGATATCGTTGGAACGTCTTGCTAGACAACTTAGTACACTTGGATATATGGTGAAGGGCAACCCGTATTTGGTGTCGGTTGAAATGGGCGAAGAACGGATCGTTATTTTTCAAGATGGCCGTGCCCTTATTCACGGGACAAAGGATTTGACCCATGCCAAATCGATTTACCAGCGGATCTTAGGATAAGCTATGACCTGTACCTTTAGTGGTACGGGTTTTTCTTTGTCAACATTCGAGGTGTTTCACGTGAAACAATGGAGATTATGTCGAAGTGTCTGCCAATCTCTCGGGCTAATTTTTCGAAAAAAAGGTCATACTCATGTAGAATAGAAACGAGACTGAAATTTGAGGTGCTTGATAAGTGAATATATCCGTCCAAAAACTATTAACGAAAATAGAAGCAGAATTGAAGCTGGCGAAAACCAGCACGAAGGAAGAAAGCTTGCGGGAAAAAGTTTACTCTATTAAAATATTATGCGAGTTGCTGCTAGACGAAAAACCGTCACTGACAAGCGAGGTTCCGGCGGCCCCAATGCCTGCAGTTCAACCTGCCATCTCGTTCCAGGCTTACCAACAGCCAGTAATGAACCAACCAATCGTTCAACAAGCACCAACATTACAGCAACCGAAGAAACTCGACATGGAAGACGAAGCAAATGGGGATTCGCTATTTGATTTTTAACAAAGGGGGAGATTTATAGATGAAAGTATTTATTATTATAGGAGCCATCAATGCCTTTATAGCGGTTGCACTAGGTGCCTTTGGTGCTCATGGGTTAAAAGACAAACTGGATGCACATTATTTAGATATTTGGAAAACAGGGGTCACCTATCAAATGTTCCATGCGATAGGTATTTTAATAATCGGTCTGCTGATTAGTAAAGTAGCTGCTTCCAGTCCGCAATTCACCTGGTCAGGATGGTTAATGCTGGCCGGTATTATCTTTTTTAGCGGCAGTTTGTATGTATTGAGCTTGACGAAGATTGGCATCTTAGGAGCAATTACACCAATCGGCGGGGTCTGCTTCTTAGCAGCCTGGATCCTCATGGTGGTTGGAGCGGTTAAACATCTGTAATTGAAAGAAAGGCATTGGGCGGCGCTCCCAATGCCTTTTTTCTCCTCGAAAAAATAAAACACCAATTGTGGGTCAATTGGTGTTTGTTTGAAATAATTTATCTTGGCGGGTAAGTAGCTGGCGGGGAACTGCCATATGGATATTCATACTCGATTTCTTCTGGAAATTGAATATAATCGACAGCAACCATTGGGATAAGCCAACGGGTCCCGGCTTGTGGGTCGCTTAAGATCACATGGTCTCTTCCTGCCGCTTCAATAATCCCTGTAAATTCTTTCGCATTCCATTTATTATTGCCCTCAAAGGTGGCAAACACAGTGCACAATTTTCCTTTATTTAAGCGTAAAATATTTTCGATGTACGACTGCTCGAGTGGCAGCTGCCCTGGTGCTTGCGAAGGCGGTGCAGATGGTGCCCCTGCTGGTGGGAATTGCGGGAATCCTTGTGCACCAGGTGCTGGATAAAAACTTTGCCTGCCCCCCGGCATCCCTTGATCTCCCTGTTGTTGTCCTGCTGCTCCAGTATAAGGCTGAAATCCCTGTGGATTGTAGTATTGATTCATCTTTTTCCCTCCTAAAAAGTGAATTAAACGAGTGGCCCAACATACTATTAATACTCCCTCAATCCCAAGTATGTTCCAACGGAGAAAAATAAACTTTTTCCTCTTGAGATTAGTGGCGTTCTTTCTTAGACTCGCTGTTTAAATAGTATGAGCACATGGAGCGGAATATGACTAGCTAATGGGGGAGAAACAGCAAAAAAGTCCCCAGCCGAAGCTGAGAACTTTTATATATTACACATGTAAGAAATTTGCCACGCGTTCTTCTTCTAGCAGGTTACCAACAAAGAATGAGCCGAATTCTCCGTATCGAGCACTTACTTCATCAAAACGCATTTCATAGACAAGCTTTTTAAATTGAAGGACATCCTCCGCAAACAAAGTAACGCCCCATTCATAATCATCAAAACCAACGGAACCAGTGATAATTTGCTTTACTTTTCCAGCGTATGTACGACCAATCATCCCGTGGCTGCGCATCAAGCTTTTGCGCTCGTCCATCGGCAGCATGTACCAGTTATCGTTGCCCTCGCGTTTCTTATCCATTGGATAGAAGCAGACATATTTGGTTTTAGGCAGCGTCGGGTACAGACGAGCTAAAATTTGCGGATTTTGGTATGGATCCTCACCTGCAGGTAAATAGTTACTTAACTCGACCACTGAAACATACGAATGGGCAGGCATCGTAAATTCAGCCAATCTTGTTTTATTGAATTCGGTTTCAATTTGGTTTAGTTCTTCCATAGTTGGACGCAGAATCATCATCATAAAATCTGCCTTTTGACCAACGATTGTATATAAAGCATGGCTGCCTTCTTTACGTTCCTGTGTAGCATTCCACTTCTCAACTAGACTTAAAAACTCGTGGATCGCTGCTTGTCGCTCGTCACTAGGGAGCATTTTCCAAGTTGTCCAATCAACGGTACGGAAATCATGGAGGCAATACCAGCCATCAAGCGTTACTGCTGCTTCACTCATTATAATCACTCCTAAATAATCATTCTTCTTATTTACATTCATTACTATATCATAGTTTGACCCAGTGGCGCGCGAATAAACCTTTCTAAATAGGCAAATGGATATTTTTATGGGAAAAAGTAAATTCTAAAACCTAGAGTGTAATTTTTTGAAAAGATAAACTTTTAGCTGGTGTGAGTGATATCCTTGAAATTTAAAAAAGGTAAAGTATGCTAATTAGGTAGGTTTATTAAGGGAGGATTTTAGTCGTGAGTGATTTATTTGAGGGATTAAAGCAAAAAGTTTCTGGACGTGAATTGAGAATCGTTTTTCCAGAAGGATTAGACGAACGGATTGTCAGAGCTGCAGGTCGTTTGGCTTCAGAAAAATTAATGACACCGATCTTGATTGGCAACATCGAACAGGTTCAGGCCAAAGCGGCAGAGGTTGGCGTATCGCTCGACGATGCGGAAATTTATGACCCTGCGAGCTTTGCAGGCATGGACGAACTTGTGGCTGCGTTTGTGGACCGCCGCAAAGGGAAAGTAACCGAAGAGAATGCCCGGAAAATTTTGCTCGATGGAAACTATTTCGGCACGATGCTTGTTTATTTAAATAAAGCACACGGCCTTGTCAGCGGTGCGGCCCACTCCACAGCGGATACGGTGCGCCCTGCGTTACAGATTATCAAGACAAAAGAAGGCGTCAAGAAAACGTCGGGTGTGTTCATCATGGTTCGTGAGGATGAAAAGTATGTGTTCGCCGATTGTGCGATTAATATTGCACCAGACAGCAATGATTTAGCTGAAATTGCGATTGAAAGCGCGAAGACAGCCAATATGTTTGATATCGAACCGCGCATTGCGATGCTCAGTTTTTCGACGAAGGGTTCAGCAAAATCACCGGAAACGGAACGAGTGGCTGCGGCAGTCGAAGAAGCCAAGCGTCGTGACCCATCACTTGTCTTGGACGGAGAGTTTCAGTTTGATGCAGCGTTTGTTCCGTCTGTTGCAAAAAGTAAGGCACCGAATTCACCGCTGCAAGGGGATGCAAATGTGTTCATCTTCCCTAGCCTTGAAGCAGGAAATATCGGCTATAAAATTGCACAGCGCTTAGGTGGCTTTGAAGCGGTCGGACCGATTTTACAGGGCTTAAATGCACCAGTAAACGATCTATCACGCGGTTGTAATGAAGAAGACGTCTACAAACTGGCGTTAATTACAGCGGCGCAAGGATTATAAGAGGTTTGAGAAGGGCTGGTCCACGGGTGGTGGGCTGGCTTTTTTAGTGACCGAACGAGGTCCAATCTGTTTTATTTTCCTTCTTTTTGTTAAAATAAGTCTATAAAATCAGTAAGGAGTTACTCAAATGGAAGGGTTACTACATCAACCGCAATGGCGAATCATCGATCAATCCGCTGTTGGCATTCATTTTCAAGCATTACAATCGTTTGGAACGGATGATACCCTGTGTGCATCGGTCGGATCGGGTCAGGCACCGGCAACCGCACGGACATGGGTCCACCACAATACCATCGTCCTCGGCATCCAGGATACCAAATTGCCATTTTTACAAGCAGGCATTCAATTTCTTCAGGAGCAAGGCTATCAGTCGATTGTTAGAAATTCCGGCGGCCTCGCTGTCGTCCTGGATGAAGGCGTCCTCAACGTTTCGTTAATTTTTCCAGAGGCGGAAAAAGGTATTGATATTAATCGCGGCTATGAAACGATGTGGCAGCTCATTCAAAACATGTTTGCGGACTTCCCGCACCAGATTGAGGCCAGGGAAATTATCGGCTCTTATTGCCCAGGAAGTTACGACCTGAGTATCGATGGGAAAAAGTTTGCCGGTATCTCTCAGCGCCGTCTTAAAAAAGGGGTTGCTGTCCAGATTTATCTTTGTGTGAATGGCAGCGGTCAAAAACGGGCCGAGCTGGTCAGGCAATTTTACAAACTAGCAAAACAAGAGGAAGAAACAAAATTTTCCTATCCGGAAATTGTCCCTGCGGTCATGGCATCACTTGCGGAATTGCTTGGGACCGATTTGACTATCGGCGATGTAATGCTCCGTCTATTAAACCAGTTAAAGGAAAATAGTGAATTTTTATATGCTGGGCCATTGAATGACTATGAGCTGGCCTTATTTCCCGGTTATTATCAAAGGGTCATTGATCGTAATGAAAAAATCGCCGCCATGTAAAAAGCCGCAAATCCCACCCGAGTGGAATTGCGGCTTTTATTCAAAGAGATGTTGTGCGTTTGCTCTTCTCCCTATTCTCTTAACTCTGTTTTCTGTCTAGCTATAGAGCCCAACGGCTAGTGTACTTCGCCCTCCGCCCTACGATAAGTCAAGCACGAATGCGCTAACGCTCTCCGTGTTGTCTAGCTTCAGCGCCTAGGGGCTCGGGGTCATAAGCCAATCCGTCCTGAAGGTTAAAAAGCAACCTTCAAGCCGGCTCGTCTTATGCCTGTCGCCCCTGGACAAGGCGCTTCCGCTTTTCTATTTTCCTTTTATCTCAGTTGGAGTGCTCCAGTCCATACGCCGCTAAACGGGCTCTTCCGCTTTTCTTTATTCTGCTACTTTTTCAAGATTCCCGTTACGGTCCATTTTGAATTTAGTCGCTGGTCTTTCTTCTTCTTCAAATAAAACAAGCTTGCGGGCGCGGTTCATAATCTTCATTAAGGTCTCGTAATCTTCCTGAATGGTTTCGGTATTCTGCTCAAGCCCCGCGATTTTTGCTGACATTTCTTCATTGTGACGCCTTACCTCAGCCAGCTCTCTTTTCAATCTTTCATTCTCACTTTTTAATGCCTCATTTTGCAGATTGGCATGATGAAAGTTTTGCAAATAAGTAATGACCGAATCAAGCGAAAGCCCTGCGGTATTTGCCTGGCGGTACGTTTGGACGGATGGTTGAACGGGTGACTGTACTTGAACTGGCGCTTGTGTTTGGACGGAAGCAGTAGGCTTTACATAAGTTTCTTCTGCCATTTCTGCCGTCATATCTGGCAGTTCAAACGAAGTTTCGAGCGGCATTTCAACTTCCATTGGCATCGCTTCAAACTCCGGTGATCCCGTGAGCGGTGGACTATACAGCAGCTTCTTCTTCCCGCCCTGCTCTTTTCCTAAAACTCTTTGTCTTTGTTTCCGTTGCTTTTTAGCTAGCTGTAGTGCCTTTTCATAGCGGTGGCGAACGACGGCATTCCATCTGAACCCACACGCGGCAGAAGTACGATTAAGCTTGTCGCCTACTTCTTCAAAAGCGTTCAGCTGGGTACTTCCTTCTCTTACATGTCTAAGGACAGTCTCGGCTAAAAGCAAATCATTCTCATCTGTCCATGCATCTTGACGAACTTTCATATTTTCAACTCCCTATTATAATTTTTTTGATGAACCCGCCAATGTATCTTGACGAGTTTTTAAAAGTTCTAGTCTTAGGATGGACAAGTTTATGAGCCTTTATACCAAAATGGTTGCAAGGATAGTAGATTTTTTTCACGAGTTTAGTAAAGATTGCAACTTGCAATCGAAAACAAGAAAATGTAAAATACCATAGGAGTTAATCGGTTGTTTTAAGTAATCCAAACTGGATAAAATATAGATAGAGAGCGAAAAAGAAAGGGTTGTAACAAATGTCCAATGAATTTCGCGTTTGTGATGATTGTCAGGCCGTGAATTTGAAGACATTAATCCCTCGTTTGAAAGAACTGGATCCGGATGCTGAGGTGAAAATTGGCTGCCAATCCTATTGCGGACCAGGCCGGAAAAAGACCTTTGCCTTCGTTAATAACCGCCCGATTGCCGCATTAACGGAAGAGGAATTAATGGAAAAAGTGAATAAAAAGATAAAATAGTCGCCTCGGTCCAATAAACTTAGGTGATTTTTTTTCCCATCAATGTCGAAAAATCCTGTAGAATTTTGCTGAAAACTGGGTGGTTTTTGGGATATAATAGGAAATATATAAGCGGAGGGCTCTGGAAGCCCTACGCGCCAGGAACTAGTATACGAGGAAGAGGGAAGTCTATGGCATATTCGGCGGAAAAGCTTAGTGAAGAAAAAGTATTTAAAGACCCCGTCCACCGCTACGTCCACGTACGTGATCTGGCCATCTGGGATTTAATTGGCACAAAAGAGTTTCAGCGCTTGCGGCGCATCAAACAGCTAGGAACTACTTTTTTAACCTTTCACGGCGCAGAACACAGCCGTTTCAACCATTCACTAGGTGTCTATGAAATTGTCCGCCGCATCATTGATGATGTGTTTGCGGGAAGGCCGGAATGGAACGATGACGAACGCCTGTTGACCCTATGCGCGGCCCTGCTCCATGACCTCGGCCACGGACCGTTTTCTCATTCCTTTGAAAAAGTATTCGATTTTGACCATGAGGAGTTTACACGGAAGATTATTTTAGGGAACACCGAAGTGAATAAGGTACTGTTGAAGGTTGGTAAAGATTTTCCTGAAAAGGTAGCCGAAGTGATCGCGAAAACTTCAGAGAAAAAGCTAGTTGTCAGTCTTATTTCCAGTCAAATTGATGCCGACCGGATGGATTATTTGCAGCGAGATGCCTATTTTACGGGTGTCAGCTATGGCCAGTTTGATATGGAACGGATCCTGCGAGTGATGAGGCCGCGCGAGGATCAAGTGGTGATCAAAAAAAGCGGGATGCATGCGGTGGAAGATTATATAATGAGCCGCTACCAGATGTATTGGCAGGTCTATTTTCATCCGGTGTCGCGCAGTGCGGAGGTCATTTTGACAAAAATTCTCCACCGCGCCAAGCAATTATTTGAGGAAAACTATTCTTTTAAATATGAACCGATCCACTTTACTTCGATCTTCAATGAAAAAGTAACCTTAGAAGACTATTTAAAATTAGATGAATCCGTGATTTTATATTATTTTCAAATTTGGCAGGAGGAAACTGACCCGATTATAAGCGACCTCTGCCGGCGGTTTGTGAATCGCAATCTATTTAAGTATGCCGAATTTGATCCTGCGAAAGAATACAAAAAGCTCGCCGAATTAGGTTCCTTATTCAAAAAGGCAGGGATTGATCCTGAATACTATTTAGTTGTCGATTCCTCGTCGGATTTGCCGTATGATTTCTACCGTCCTGGAGAGGAAGAGGAACGGCTGCCGATTCATTTGTTGATGCATAATGGGGAATTGAAGGAGCTTTCTAGAGAGTCAGAGATCGTTGATGCGATCTCGGGGAAAAGAAGAACGGATCACAAGCTCTATTACCCGGCTGATTTCCTAGAGGATGACTCCTCCAAAAAGAATGTCAAAAAGCAAATCCGTGCCCTTTTAGAGCTATAGAACGATTGGTGCCTGACACCCAATATTGATCTGTTGAGATGGAGTAGGAGATGACGAACGTTGTTAAATGATCATGCGAAGCTGATGCAGGCGGTTATGGTTTCCGGTGAAATTATCGGACGAAAAAAGCTGCAAAAGATGATATATATTGCCAAAAAGGTGGCTTTCCCTTTTCATGAGCGGTTCCAGTTTCACTTTTATGGCCCCTACTCAGAGGAATTGACGTTACGGGTCGAAGAGCTTTGTAATATGGGATTTCTTAATGAGGTGAAGGAGAAAAAGGGCGGTTATTTTCAGTATCGCTACACATTGACGGAGCCGGGAAAAGAATTTTTAAGTGTGAATGAGGTTGAGATGCCGTTTTTGCAGGATTGCCTGGTGGATATGAATGAGCAGAATGCTAGATTCTTGGAGTTGGTTTCCACGGTTTTATATTTTGATAATCTTCCAAAAGAAGAGGTCATGAACAAGGTGTTTTCATTAAAAGCCAGCCAGCGCTATACGGAAGCGGAAGTCGATGAGGCCTATCAATATATCGAATCCTTAAAAGGTAAAATTCAATAAGTCATGTCGAACACCATTTGGACTGCTGCGGAGTCTGGGTGGTGTTTTTTGAGACCATCGGAGCTCGTTCGAAAGACATTTCTCTTGTTTCCTAGTGAGTTTTTGTCCATCGGAACCGGTACGAAAGACATTTCTCCAGTTCCCTTGTGGAATTCTGTCTATCGGTATCCGTACAATCGCACGCAATTTTCAGTTAAATCAATACTTTTTTAGTTGTGGATTTGTTATGATTTGTATAAAGAGGGAAAAAATGATATTTGGGGAGGACTTTGCGCTATGACAGGGACAATTGCGGTTATTATGGTATTTGGGATTCCGATCACTGCTATCATCACCAGCCATTTTCAGAAGCAGTCGAAAATAAAAGCCAATATGCTGAAGGATGAGCTCGAACTCGAAAAATTAAAACATATAAATTATCTCGCTGAAACCGAAAAAATGAAGCTTGAGCTGGAAAAAATGAAAATTGGAAGTCCAAAAGACGAGATGAAGTTTTTGTAACATCAAAAAGTGCACAAAAAAGGTGTCAGGCACCATGTGAAAATTTCACATGGTGCATGACACCACTACTTAGATTACTGTCTAGCTCCAGCGCCCA
>NZ_JBGBPR010000046.1:0-17679 GCF_041106275.1 Neobacillus sp. BF23-41 | reverse complement strand
ATAGTGCAAGCACGGTTCTGTGAGGGGGGTGGAGTACAATTTACCGCAAGGTAGAAAGGCTCCCTTCTACTCGACTAGTAAAATAACTGAGGTGCCATTTTTGTAGCTTTTTCACATTTTCCAATATTCAACAATCGGGCGCGTTTATTTAATAACGCGTCTTTTTCGTGTATTGGTCCATATAGTTGAATAAGGTATTTGAGATAAGGGGCGAGCAGAATAGTTCAGTAATTTGCCGGCCTGAATATAAATATAAATGTAAATATATAAAGGTATAGAGGGCTTTTTCGCCAATGAACCGCCTAAAGCAAATGTAAACAAACAAGTGGTTTTAATGAACAAATACATAGGTGAAAGGAGATTTTTATTTGTGACACATGCATCAAGTACTATTCCTAGAGCCGCAGTTCGTGGATCGGCAGTTGGCATATTTTTCATGGCGTTTTTTGGAACTCTGTGGGCGTATACAGGGATTATGGGATTAAACGGCTGGGGAGTTCCATTGTTGTTAATTGCTGCTATTACCATATGTATAGTTCTGTTCATCTGCGGTGTTTCATTAATATGTGCATCACGGGAATTAACGAATCAGGTTTCAAAAACAGATTTTAGGCGTGGGAATCGTACGATGTTTTGGTTTAACATTATTTTCGCGGCCGAGGGTTTGGCTATATTCATCACGATTGCTGTATGTAACGCTACTCGTCATTCTGAACTTATACCTCTCATAATCGCTATTATTGTCGGTGTTCATTTTCTTCCATTGGCCCATCTTTTCCGAGTAAGAATCTATTATTTTACGGGTACACTCCTTTGTTTACTTGCTATTATTACATTACTGTTTGTACCTGAGAAGGTTACGCTTGGGGAATATCAAATAAATGCATTTATGTCTGTAGTGGGCTTTGGCTCTGCTTTGATCTTATGGGGAACTAGTCTGGCAATATGGTTAATAGGTAGAAGATTGTTAGGTATCATTCCGAAATAAATATATTTGGTGAGGAGTTGTTTTTTGGGAGATCATGAGACGGAAATAGAGGAGCTGATCTTGCTATGTCTTATGCGCCATTTAAAATCCGTATTTACGCTTCCTTATTAGATTATCTAGTAATCGTTATATATGGTATTTTTATAGGTGGCATTTCTTTTGTATTTCGATCATTTTTAAACCCCTTATTTACAAGTTCCCCAGTAAAAGCTGAACTAACAGGTTTTTTTATGATGACGTTGCCAGTTACGCTTTATTTTATTTTATGTGAATGTTCTAAATGGCAGGGAACATTGGGGAAGAGAAAAATGGGTATCCGTGTTGTTGACGGTGTCGGTCAGCGCATTGGAATCGGTCGCTCAGCTTTTCGAACAGCTATCAAGTTTTTTCCTTGGGAGGTTGCTCACTTCGGTATATGGAGATTAATGCTTCCAACAGACTTTTCTGAGTTTATAGTTTATGTGATTCTATATGCTGTTAATCTTGTAATATTTTTATATCTAATAATTCCACTCACAAATAAAAAAAGGAAAAATGTTTATGACTGGATAGCAGGAACAGAAGTAGTGCGCTGATTATAATAAGGTGCTTATTTAGCTAATACTCTAGTCAAAAAGGTTAATGGACTCAATAGCCTTTAATAATATTTTCGTTCTTCCATTATCGGGCGCATTTCTGTTGCAAGAATTGTGCTCTTTCTTTATGTTAAGGACCAGATTGTTGAATAGGGTTTTACA
This sequence comes from Neobacillus sp. BF23-41, assembly GCF_041106275.1. Lineage (NCBI taxonomy): Bacteria > Bacillati > Bacillota > Bacilli > Caryophanales > Bacillaceae > Neobacillus > Neobacillus sp. BF23-41. The sequence goes on along the minus strand of NZ_JBGBPR010000046.1, from coordinate 15,954 downwards.
AGAATAGCAAAATATCCTTCGCGATTAATATGCCTTTGAGAGAAGCGGATGGTTAGCTGAACATGATACAATGAATTTGAAAGGCTTGTTTAATAAATGAAGGATTTGCTAATTTAAGGAGGGAATGGAATGTTTACATCAGTAAATGATTTCTTAAACGAATGGAAACAAGAAGCAGCTGTTACCCAAAAAGTGCTGGATGTGCTGACGGATGAATCGTTGAATCAGGAAGTTTCTCCAAGATTATACAGCATTGGAAGCCTGGCTTGGCACATTACTGGAGCAGCTTACTACTTTCCTTCACAGGTTGGATTAAAATTTGAGATTCCTGATCTTCAAAAAGAGGCACCGAAATCAGCTGCTGAAATCAGCGAGACCTACAAAACAGTAAGTCAGCGGTTAACACAAGCATTTTCTGAACAGGTTTCAGATGAAAAAATGAACAAAATGGTGAATTTATTTGGAATGGACATGCCAGTTCAAGCTGTTTTCCGTCTGCTAATTCAACATCAGGCTCATCATCGCGGACAATTGACTGTCCTTATGAGGCAAGCTGACTTGAACGTTCCTGGCGTATATGGTCCTAGCAAAGAAGAATGGGAAGCAATGAATGCTCAAAAGAGCTGATATCGTCATGATGCAAAAAAGCCGGCGCCTGCCGGTTTTTTGTACTATCAGAATTTATTTCATTTTTTAACTCAGTTTGCGCACTGAATCCGTTTTTATATTCATTATAACAAAAATGATATTCAAGAATCTGGCGCTATTCTGTAAGAATTGCGTCTTTCTTTATGAATTGGGCCAGATTGTGGAGGATCAGTTTAAAAAAAATTTGGGTATTTTTCGATGAGATTGTGAAGGAATGTACTTAAGCTAACGTGGCAGGTTAGTTTAAGTACATTCCTTCACAAAGTCATAAGAAGCGTGATCTTCCTAGTTAGGGAATTGGGCACTTATTTTAGTAAAGAACAAAACAAGCTGCCCAATAATAGTAGGCATCCTTTCATTTTGTTATATATAATCATTAATAATCAAATTAAAGCTACGGAGCCCTTTCACCATCTCAGGATCTCTATGTGAAAAGAACAAACTCTCTTTCGTATCTAACGCAGCAATCGTATCCATATCTTCTTGACTTAATTCAAAGTCAAAGATATTAAAGTTTTCGATGATTATTTCCTTATGAACAGACTTTGGAATAACAACGATTCCTCTTTGTGTCAACCAACGTAAAATCACCTGGGCAACGGATTTATTATTCTTTTTGGCTACCGATACTAAAACTTCGTTCCCGAAGATGTTATTTAGGCAGGAGTTACTTCATTATGAATAATCAAATCGTTCAGACGGTCCATCTGGAAGTTACTAACCTCAATCACTCTGATCTTCCTTCTTGGTACAATTCCTTCATAGCACGCCAAGAGCCATATACATCACCTAATGGTTGATGAATTAAATATAAATCCAAATAGTCCAATTGCAGTCTTTCTAGCGATTTTGCAATTGCTTTTTGTGTGCTCTCTTAACCAGCATCCTGAATCCAGAGTTTTGTAGTAATAAACAATTCTTCTCTTGCTACGCCACTACGCTTAATTGCTTTGCAAACGGCTTCCTCGTTTTGATAGGCGGCAGCTGTATCAATTAAACGATAACCTGCCATAATAGCATCATAAACGCTTCAATCACATTCATCAGCGTCTGTAATCTGATAAACTCCGAAGCCCAGTGTCTGGTCGTCTTAATTACAGACTTTTGAATAGTTGAATAAAAGGGTGAAGATATGTCTCATAAAGATTCTTATCAATGCATTATTGTCGGAGGTGGAATTGCTGGGTTGCAGGCTGCAATTCAGCTCGGGCGATACAATCATCAAGTACTTGTGATTGATAAAGGAGAAGGACGTTCCACATTATGTAAATGTTATCATAACGTATTAGGTTGGCCTGATGGTGTTGATGGACAAACGCTTCGTCACTTAGGAAGACAACATGCAGAGAAATATGGAGTAACTTTTAAGGAAGATGAGATTGTAAAAGTAGAAAAACAAGGGGAAAAGTTCAAATTACAAGGAACTTCACTAAATTGCTATGAAAGTAAATGCCTATTATTAGCTACGGGTATAAAAGATCACATCCCATTAGAAATACCTAACTTAAAGGAATGTCTAGGAATATCAATATATATTTGCCCTGATTGTGACGGCTATGAAGTGACAAATAAAAAAGTGATTGTAGCTGGATCAGGTGATCCTGGGGCAAACATGGCTCTAACCCTTACGTACTGGACGAAGGAACTTATTTATATAAATTCAGACGGTAAGAAAATAAGTGAGAGTGTTCAAATGAATTTAGCTGAAAATGGAATTCCAATGATAGTGGACAAAGTTATTGGAGTAGAGACAAATGGTGAAGGACGGTTTACTGCCTTTTTGACAGGAGATGGAAATAAAATAAAAGGAGAACGAGGGTTTCTTGCCTATGGTGGAAATAAAGTAAATACAGATTTGTTAAAACAATTAGGCATTGAACGACTAGAAAATCTACATATCCCAACAAATCCGAGGACGAAGGAAACAAATGTACCAAACGTTTGGGTTGCAGGTGATATCGGTGTTCACTCGGAGCTATTAACAATTGCAATGGGAGAGGGAGCACAAGCAGCGATTTGGATCCATAAACGTATATTAGAACAAAGAAGGGACTCGATTGATAAATTTTTTTCCAATTCTTTTGAGAACACTAATGAAAATAGGGGGATTTGAAGAAAATGTTAAGGAGTTTTTTCATGAAAGAAAAGGCATTATTTTTATCATCATCCTTATAGGTTTGGGAATGATGGCTTACTACGGCGTTGAATAAACCAAAAATCAAGATAGCTTTACCTATTAAACCATTATTGGATTCCAAGCTTTCCTACCTTTAAGACCACGTAAAATTGGTCTTTTTATTTTTATTCACATACAGAACGTTTGTTCGTGTATAATAAGAACGAAGGAGGTGTTCGTAATGACGATAAGAGACCGCGGAAAAGTTAAATGGCAGTTCGCCTTTGGAATGCCGGAGCTAATTAAGGCGCAACGTGATTTATGGCGGGATTCAGAACGTGTTGAAAAACCGTTACTAGACGTTTATGAACTCGAGGAATTCGATCAGCGGATAGCTTACGCAATGGCGTATAAGCTAACGGTGAGGCTTAGCGTATGGTCTGACGGATTCACCACGGAGATTACTGGCGCCGTTAACCGCGTTGATCCGATTACGCATGAACTCCGAATAGATGTAAGGACTGGCGAATATGAACGGGTGGCATTCGAAGATGTGTGCGCAGTTACTGTCGTAGATTAGGTTTTTCTAATTTCAACTAACGGAGCAGGTTAGTGCAAGAAGGGATAAGATGAGAAAGAGGAGAATATGCGTGTAAGAATATTTATTAAGGAGCTGTTTATATGCTTCATATGAATGTAATCAAAAAATTTAAAACCTCTTATCAAATTAAATTTTCGAATGACTATCGTTTTTTATGTCATACAATGGGCAGTAAAACAATTATTTATGATACAAGTTCTTGGGAAAAAATAAAGGAGCTTAGTAAACCTAGTAATCCAGGAGATATTCATTTCTCAGACAATGATGATTATTTATATATAAAAAACACAATCGGTACTGTATGTGTGTATGAAACGGTTGGATTTCAGTTAATCAAAACCATTAAATCGAATAAAAAATATCAACTTGTTGAAGGGGACTTTGCTTTAACTAATACTTCACTCATTATCCTTGATACACTGAAAACGAAAGACGGACATCAACTGGCATTAATCAACATAGAGAAGGGTGAGTTTAGCGTACTAACTCAATTTAAAGATTCAATTACTCTTTTTTATTTTAATCACTTTATCCAGGCTGAAAGTGCCTATTTATTTACTTTGAGTTATGTAAATAATGAAGGTTACCGAGTCGAAAAAATAGTAAAAGTTAAAGAACCAATAAATAAAGAGTCCATTGAAGTATTAGACAACTTAGAAATTCGGAATTGGGATTCCATCATCTTTAACTCTATTCATAACATATATATTGTGGTTCAAGATTATGACATAGTTATACTTGATGGACAGTTTAAAGAAATTTTAAAGAAAGACTGCTTATCAGAACAGGATTATCCTGACCACTTTGGTTATTTTCAACATATGCACCAGTCAAACGATGGTCGATATATTATCCTTACATATAGTGAGACAGTTTTAATCCTGCGATACGATGATTTAGAACCCATTGTAGTTGAAGAAATACAATATGCTTGTTTTGGGGAATTCAGCAACGATGACCGATTTATTCTTATAGGAACGTGGGAGAATGGTTACATCCTTGAAAACACCCTACGTTAGTGTCTTGGGAGAGATGAAGGTCACCGTTCTTCTCTTTTCTAATAATGATTGTGAAATTCTTCACTTAAAGTAACGGGTGCTTATCTTGAATAAGATTTAAGCAATGATCTTCCACAATCAATCGCTATTAACAGGTAGTCACAAAAAAAGGCAACACTTGGCCGCCTTCTTTCCTTGGTATCATGGTTTATAATTAATACTCAATGAAGATATCACCATTAAAAAGGTAAAAATCAACAGAAAGATACAAAGGGAGAGCCCCCATATGGCAAAAAGCCTCGATCTTCTCCTAGTAAATAACCCAATGACACCGAGAAAAAATCCTAAAATTGGAAGCTGAATGATAAAGACTCCCGGAAACACTGAATTTTTTAGTAATAGGGCAACATTTAAACCAGCTAATGAAATGAGAGCAATCAGAAAAGATAAAAATCCTGATATTGTAGGAAGGCTTCTTCCCCCTCCTTTTTTCTTTATTCCCAGTTCCATAGTTTCACTTCCCCCACCTTCATCGCGCGAATTTCTTTGATATCCTGCAGTTTTCTCAATTCTTCCGTGGGACCAGTTATGACGGCACCATAAACCTTAATACCGTGTTGCTCGATATAGGCTAGGCGACTCCTTATAGACAAAGATTTGGCGCGAGCGACTTTTTCAGCAACCGTTTCATTTTTTTTAAGCAATTTTAAAATATCAAGAAAAACCTCCTCATTCGATTCACCATTGGTCTTAAATGGGGACCATGTAGTTGGGTCATACTGTGCAGGGTAGCCTAGCGGCGTAATTGGTACACCGCCGGCGTCTTCTTGTTTGATTTCCATTCCTGTATCAACGGCAAACCAGCGGAGCTCCATATTTTTAGGTAGGCTATTTTTCAAATCCTCTGGTTTCATTAACTTGTTTAGCGAGACATATACCTCAGCGACTGTTCCATCTGGAAGTTTTTTTAATTTATCCCATTCATCTGTTTCAGTATAAGGAATTCTTACTTTAGGGTGTACAATGACCTCCGTTTCCTTGCTAGGGTTTTCAGACAATGGCCGATCTAACAACAAATTCTTCTTTGGAAAACTTGGATGGTTCAACAAGAAGTCAATATCATAGTTTCCAACCTTATAATCTTCTTTACCAATTCTTTTAAAAACATCAAACTTTATATTCATTGAAAAAAAACTAATTTCATCTTCTAAATCCATCTCTTCTAAGCTCATATTTGGTTCAGTAACATAAATCGTCTTTGTTACAACATCAATTAGGTGGTCCGCTCGACCACCAATTGCGTAGTACATATAAGTGGCTAAAGTCATGACAGGAACAATCAATAAAAGAATAGCGAGACTGATCATGATGTTCGATCTTCGTGCCATATTTTTACCTTGATTCACAATCTCTGTTTGGCCTTCTTTTGAGTATGGGTGAAGCCCTCTCACATCATTCAGAGATTCTTTTAGATAATTTTGATAGTCTTCTTCCATTTGTTTTTTTTCATCACTCATCTGACGTCATCCTTTCCTTCACTCTGATCATGACCTTCCTGCGGCCCCGATGTAAATGGCTTTTCAGTGTATTTATTTTCATATCCAATATTTCCGCGGCTTCATTGTAGGTAAGCTGATGTAAATCGCATAGCAGTAAAACATGACTTTCCTGTTCTTTTAACGAATGAATGTCATTTAATAATAATTGAAAACTCTCTTTATCTAGCAGTCTTTTTTCTGGCGTTTCCTTTGAGATGGGCCCACTTTCTTCAAATTGCTCATTAAAGGCCAGGCGCTTATTTTTCCGTTGAAAGTCAATAAAGGCATGGTAGGCCACCTTAAACAGCCATGCTCTGATATTAGAAATTTCATAATCCTCGAGCTGCAAATATGCCCTGTAAAAGGCATCATGCACTAAATCCTCAGCTATAAAATGATCTTTTGAAAGGGAGTAAAGATAGCGATATAAATCATTTACATTTTCTCGATAAGCTTGATCAAGCTCCACTGCCTCTCCCCCTTTCAACCTAACCACGTTTAACGATAACAAAAAGTTGCAATCATGGAAATTTTTTTCTAATAAACGACGTTCATGAAAATTGGAGCGGTGCTCGAAGTTACTTATGAGCAACTATATGAGCACAATATGCTATTAAGCGATGCTTATACAATAAAATGGCGCTTTTCTTTAATGAGAAGGCGTCCTTTTTTAATGAGCTAGATTCTAGAACAATACATTTTAGGGATTGGAATTAATTAGAATGTATAAGAGGTTGTGAAGGTTTTTACTTAAACTATAGGGTACATAAGTTCAAGATGGATCGCTGCGGCGGTCTTTTTGCTTGTTGTACTAACGGAGCAGTTTAGTGGAAGAAGCATTAAGATATTTTTGTTATAATATGGATAAAAGTTGGTAGTGCAGGCTACTGGTTAATTTTAAAAGACTTTATTAAAGGAGGTTCACAATGGAGGTAATTTTAGCAAGTGTGTTTTCAGCTATCATAATATTTATTACAATCTTTTTTATGATGAAGGTATTCATTATCGCCTTTAAGAGGAATGATATATCACTTCGGAAATGCATTATTTTTTCTACTTTTTCAATTGTAATTGGTTTATTAGTGGCAAGCGTTTTACCCTTTGGTTATCAAAAAATAATTGATTACATTAACTAACTTCTTCTTTAAGAAAGTCGTTCCTAATCGAGGTATTTCATAGATTATAAATCAACAATAAAAATTAACACTTAAGCTAACGGGTGCGGTTCTTCAATAGCGAGGGATCGCTTTTTCCTTCTTCAAGTAACGTGGCAGTTTAGTTTAATAAGGCATCACTAGTATCTTTCGAAAAATCTTGCACATGGAGAGTGTAACAAAGTGGAAAAATCTGAACATATTTATGTACGGTCAAATCGCCTGATTTTGAGACAATTTTCACAACAAGATGTTGATTCCTTTTATTTGTACCGTTCGAGTCCTGAAGTGGCTAAATTTCAGTCTTGGGAGAAATATCAATATCACGATGCTGAGTTATTTGTTAGAAAGCAATCGAAGTGGGTGCCAGATCGACCTGGCACTTGGTTTCAGTTTGCGATTGCCTTAGTTGAGACGAATCATTTAATTGGAGATTGTGCTCTGCACACACTCTTGGATGAGCCTCGAATTGTCGAAATTGGCTTCACCCTCGCCGAAGAGCACCAGGGAAATGGCTACGCCAGTGAAGCGGTGAGAGCGTTATTGTGTTATGTATTTAATGGTCTTAGAAAACACAAGGCGATAGCTTTTACGGATGTTAGAAACGAAAAGTCCATCCGTCTACTTGAACGTGTAGGCATGAGGAGAGAAGGACATTTGTTGGAAAACTACATGTCAAAAGGACAGTGGGTTGACGAGTATCAATATTCATTACTGCAGTCGGAATGGGAGAAAAGTATAAAGGCAAGTACAAGGAATAGCCAGCCTTACTGAATATCTGGAAGAGAATTTGTTGTACTTACGGATGCGATTCTAAAAAAAAGAAGAATCGCTTTTTCCTTATTGAAGTAACGAAGCAGGTTAGTACAAGAAGGATTATAGACTTAAAAGTGGAATTATTGACCTTAGTTATGGTTTTCAGGAGTTGGTTTTTTATAAAGAATTTTAAGGAGAGGTAATTCAATGTTAGAGAAAAATAACATACTCTGGTGAAGAAATAATTGATGTGTTAAAGGAAATTGAGCTTATCAGGGTATCATTGGCTCGAATGGGTTCTTACTATGCGCCGCTTTTAAAGGGAGATAAAGAGAAAAATAAGGCAGAGTACGAAAAAGAAACAACTCAATTTATTGATGGATGGAATGTATACAAGAGGTTAGCAAAAGCGTGTTACATATTATGGCTTAAACTTGATGATACATTGGAAAAAGATGAAATAGATGACATAGAAAGAGCAATGGAAGGTCTTAAATATTGGACTAAACCGAATGATAAACCATTTTCTAATTAAGCTAACGGGTGCTTTAGTTCAACAAGCAGTATAAAAAGGATCTTCAACTACTGGAAGATCCTTTTATACTGCTTATAAGAACGATTATATAAAACAATTTTAAGAAACTTTCTTTAATTCCTCTGTTAATCTTAGGAATTCTGCTTTATTTTTGTCTCGTAAGGACAGGTCGATTTTCTTTTGAATTTTCTCTTTTCGGAAATCACGAAGGGCTTTGTCTAATACCATTTCAGCAAATAGAGAATCCATGACATTAACTTCAGGTTGAGGTGAATTAAGCAAATTCTTTTCCATAAGAAATCAGCTCCTTGACCTTTTTTCTATTATACTAATCATTTTTGGACTATTCAAATATTTAAAATTGGTAATTTGAGAGAACAACAAAATGAATCATACTTTATTCGTTACGAATCATGAACCCCCAAGTAAATTATGCTTTTTTTCTTCACAAAATAGAAAAATAGGAGTAAAATCAAAGTAAATCACATAAAACCGATAAGGTAGGTTGGATTTAATGAAAAGTCAAGTACGTTCAGTTCCTCGTCCCCTTGTTCGAACAAATCAGTGGTTTATTGTGGTGTCTGTATTGTTCACTTGGATAACTAAGCAAGAATGGATCCTTGCTATCCCTTTATTAGCAGGTTTAATGGGCTTGTTTTTCGGATTTAATCCTGTAATGCGCATAGCTAAGCTGTTTTTAAGAAATCACCCATCACAATATATTCCTGAGGAATGGGATCAGCAGCAATTCAATCAAACGATTTCCGTCATTTGTCTCGCAGTGGGATTAATAAGTTTTCTAATGAATTGGACCATATTAGGTTATGTCTTTACCATTATGGTTGCTGCAGCTGCATTTATTGCAATTTTAGGATTTTGTGTTGGCTGCTTTATAAGATATCAATGGAAACAATACCAATACAGAAGATCTCTAAGTAAACAATAATATAGATGGAATTTGTTGAGGGCAGGAAATAAAGTTCATTTCCAGTCCTTTTTTATATTGCTGGAAGGGCTAAATATTTTAACTAGCGGAAACACTGAAAACTGTTCACCGTTACATTCGTTGTATTTCATTCATTTTTTCGTTTTGTTCCATTTGATCTAATTTACTCCTTGTGTATCTATTGGAGAAAAATAACACTATGATGAAAAAAATCAAGCATCCACCCATCATAACCAACAAGAAATATTGCAACCATGAAACGAGAACTGAAAACTCCATTCAAATCCCCCTCGTATAATGACTTGTCTTCTATGTATTTCTATGAATGTGAAAAAATCCCTTCTATTAAAGCGCAATAATATAAAGGTTTGACCTTTTTATGGTAAGTATTTATTTGACCATTACATTGGTTAAGGAAAAGAAATCAAGATGGATGGTGGTCTCAGTTTTTGTTTTGGATGCTTATATTGATAAGACAACACCGGAAATCATGACATTATCTACCTTTGAGCTGTTATATTTGCTTAAATTGATACGGAAAGAGCGGAATGACATGTATCATCATATGCATGTGTTTCGCCGTGCTGGTGAAGAAAGCAATGATTTTAAAGAAGCTGAAAAGGAATCAGGCCGGGATTATTTGTATTTCACAAAAAAGGCGTTTGTTGTGGAAAATATCATTCGGACCCGTTTAGGGTATGTACCGGACCGGATCACGGAAAGTTATCTGGTAAAGTATGTGCAAAATATCAAAAATGACAACAAAACCGGTCCTATGATTATTCGAACACAGCGGAAGGAAAAAAAGGTCAATGAAAAGGGGTAACGGAGCTTTAAATATAGCGGGAAGTTGGGTATATCTATTTTTGTATACAGCCATGCAAAAGTGCCACCTCTGCCATGACGAGAGCCACCCTATGATACGTTGACGGACTAGACGTGCACTTTACATGGAGAGGGGCATGATAGGAATCCATGCCCGAAGAGGCTCCATGTAAAGTGACAATCAATTGCAGAACCCTTTTTTATTGGTGGCTGTCCTACTGGCACTTGTGGCTCTCAACTTTGGCATTAGTGGCACTGAGTCATGGCAATATTCAATTTTATAATACTCTTGTACTTGAGTATTGTAGGTTACTGCTATTGCTCTGGCTTATCCCCGTTTCCGTGAATAAAGATATATAAAAAAAGCTGATTTTCCTTAGCGTACGAGAAATCAGCTTTTTTTTTCCATTAGTAATTAGTGTGAGTTGCACGTCAAAAAGTTGGAGGTATCCCTAGCGTAAAAAAATCAGGGTTTTATCTTCTGAAAAATGTCTAACATACGATATCCGCGTTTTGTCGGCAGGACTCCTTGTTGGATGACAATAAAGATGTTTCATTACAAATAAAGTTGTTACATTTACAATAAAGGTGTTTAAAAACGCCAGTCATGTTATTCCATTAAAGGGCCATTTAATTGAGGAAGAGTTAGCTTCTTATTATACAACGGGATTGCTCCCCCATGGTGACACCTTTAACCTATATGAATGCAGTTGCTAAGCTACAAAGGGGACGCCTGGAATCCTCATTCAATTCCCTTTTTATGCGCCTTAAGGCTTTAGTTGATTAAATAATTTTTAATAGGCAGACTGATTTACTGTATTATTCTAAAAGACTACAACATTTTTTGATATGGGATATGTGTTAAATAAAATCAAATGGACGAGACTGCGAAGTTAATAACAGACTTTTTCAAAAGAAGGCCAAAGTCACACGGATAACTATACTTCAATTTCCTGTATAAAATGGATAGACTATCAATAGGTGATGAAAGATAGGAGAGAATGCCATGCAACTTGAAAAATTTATTGATCGAAGAAAAACACATTCGGTTAAATGGTACATAGAAGATCAAGATATTATTCCATTATGTATAGCCGATATGGATTTTCAAGTTTCAGAAGAAATAGTAAATGCCATAAGTCAAAAAGCAACGCACGGAATTTACGGCTATAGTACGTTTTGCGAGCGTTATTATGATGCTGTTCAGTATTGGTGGAAAACACAATACGATTGGGAGTTAAAACGAGAGTGGATTTCTTTTAGCCCGGGAATCATTCCTGGAATTAATTTATTGTTAAATGCATTAACACAACCAGGTGATGCGGTTATCGTGCAAGATCCTGTATATTATCCGTTCTTTTCTACGATTGAAACACAAGGTTGTACCATTTTAAACAATTCACTTGTTTATTCGAATGGTTCATATGAAATGAATTTTGAAGACTTTGAGGAAAAAGCATCACATCCCAATACGAAAGTATTTATTTTGTGTAGCCCTCACAATCCAGTAGGTAGAGTGTGGACTCGGGAAGAATTACAAAAAATTGGAGAAATTTGTGATGAACATGGTGTCTTTGTTATTTCGGATGAAATGCATGGGGATTTAACTTACTCAGGTTATAAACATACACCATTTGCAACGGTTCATCCAAACCATTTAAAGTTTTCTATTACATGTGCTGCACCGAGTAAAACATTTAACATTGCGGGAATGCAAAGCTCTATATTTATTATTCCGAATAAAGATGTTAAAGAAAAGTATGAAGCGCTTTTAACAGGATACGGATTAATGCGGCCAAATGCCTTTGCAGTGGAAGGGACGATTGCTGCCTACTATAGAGGATTACCTTGGCTTCAAGAAGTAAAGAGTTATTTAGAAGGGAATCTTCAATATGTTTGTTCGTTTCTAAAAGAATATATTCCTTCAATTAGAGTAGTGAAACCAGAAGCAACCCATTTGATTTGGCTAGATTGTCGTGAACTAGGAATTCCACACGAAGAATTGCATACGTTCTTCTTAGAAAATGTAAGAGTTCGCCTCGATGAAGGAATGAAGTTCGGTAAAGGTGGATATGGTTTTGAACGTATAAATATTGCATGTTCGCGTGAGGTTCTAACTGAAGCTTTACTTAGAATGAAAAATGCAGTAAAAGGAAAAGAAGAAACTTCCTAACGTGTTTTGAACTGACACATAGTTCGGGGACACTAATAAAACACTAGGCTACCGATGAAACGTATGTAAAAGGTCAATGGATGTCTGAATCGTGAAGTGGATTCCGAAGGAAATGCAGACTTATTATTATAAATAAACAAAAAAATACATTAACCCAACTTTCCATTTTTAGAACCCAAAATCCTTAATAGGTATGGAGTTTGGGTTTTTTATTGTTCACTACAACTGTACGTTTGAAATAAAGTTACACTGTTTTGAAAAAAGATGAACTGTTTATAAAAAAGTTAAACCGTTTTGAAAAAGTTGCACTGGAAATTCTCTTTTTGAACATATATCTCTTGCATCCTCCACAATCGGGTGCTTTAATGGAGTAACGAAAAGGAGCCCAATTTCTCTATTATAATATAGAGGAATTGGGCTTATTAATATTCGATTTTCCTTAACGTTGTAAATCCGCATTTTCCTGACACTACCCCTGGAAGTAAAAATGGAGTAAGTAGATACTTGTCAAAACACAAAAGGGGAGCACATCTTCACGCATATGGTTCATTAAAAACAACAATATGCTTTTGAATATTGTTACAACGAAAGACGATTAGCCTTACTTCTGTAGGAAGTAAGGCTAATCGTCTATGATTTTAGGTTAATTGAAACCTGTCTTTTTTACAGTGGTTGTACATATAATGCAATAAAAAATGATTAAAGGTGGTTTTATGTGGGGACCAATTTAGGAATAATTATGAGTGCATTATGTACTGCGGTTGGAGCGGTGCCTGCTTTGTTATTAAACAATGTATCGCACCGTGTTAAGGATAATTTATTGGCATATAGTGCAGGGATTATGGTTGCAGCGTCTACCTATGCATTAATTCCTTCTACCTTAAAGCTTTCAAACATGTTCGTATTAACTTTAGGGATTTTACTCGGGACAGCTATGCTTACCATATTAGAAATTATCTTACCACATGAAGAAATTGACCATTCAACCCATGGTTCTGGACAAGCAAGGCCACTTCTATTAATAGCTGCTATGGCTATACATAATATACCAGAGGGACTGTCAGTAGGAGTCAGCTATGCTAGTAAATATGAGGGTTTAGGATCCCTTGTTTCCTTTTCAATTGGACTTCAAAATATACCGGAAGGATTTCTTGTATGCTTATTTTTAGTTTCTAATCGTATTCCTAAAGTACAAGCTTTTTTATATACTGCTTTTACAGGAGCTATTGAGTTTGTATCAGCTTTTCTTGGAATCCATTTAACTGACCAATTCCTTAATATCGTACCATATGGACTAGCATTTGCAGCCGGAGCCATGCTTTTTGTTGTGTATAAAGAGTTAATTCCTGAAAGCCATGGAGATGGAAACGAACGATCGGCAACCTTTTCTTTTGTCATGGGACTATTAACGATGATTTTTATTATTGAGTTGTCAATCTAAATATAAAAAATAAACCTTTTTATCTTGGGATTAAACTAGTAAGTTGAGTTTAATCCCATTTTTATTGTCGAAATATTATATAAACTGTTATCACCTAGCATTTCCGTTTCAGCACCCCAGTAGATGTCTTCTTCTGGATGCCAAATGTCTGGGCGTCCGCCTCCAAAACCAAATGTCTTGCCGCCCATTGATTCAATTGGAACATTACCAGTTAGAAGCAACAAGTCGGCCCAAAAATGATCTAAACTCATTTCAATTACCCGTAAATCCAATTGCAAGGGTTATGAAATCCTGCGAATAAGTGAGCATTCGAGAGATATTCGTATCAAACTGAGGGAGTTGAACAAGAAGCCATTAGCTCTTTTTCCACAATCGGGCCATTTTATGGAATAAAAATAAAGAGAAATTGATGGGAATCGTGGTGTGAACGAAGAAATACATATCAGATCATTAGTATTACAAGAGGAGGAAGCGTGCATTTTGAATAAGAAGGATGATAAGAAGGTTCATATCTACCATATTACATTAACAAACGGCGAACTGCTCAAAAACATTCGAATCGAAGGTTCGCTTGAATGGAAACTTTCAGGTATCGCAGCACATCTAATTGCTGTGGAAGATGACAACGGGAAAAAAGTTGTATTGAGCAAATATCAAATTGTCAAAGCTGAACTGGTAAACATCGAAGATTAAGATTGTGATGATTTCACTTAAACTAACGGCTGCTATAATTCAATAAGCCAATATATAGAAAAATGCTCAGAGTTTATATGCCCTGAGCATATTTTTATATGCCGATTATTTTGTTAATTTTCTTGTTAATCCTAATGTTAATTCTCCCGTGATTTTAACCGCTAATTGGAATTTTGTACTTCATAATAGAACCCGTTACTAAAAGACTCTTTTTTAATATTTCCGTCAGAACTGGGGGAGATTATCAAGGTTGTTGGACGGATCACCGTCCGGATTGCTCCGAAGATGTTCCTCTCCATCGCCACCCTTGAAAACATTGACGTTTACAATTAACCCACTTTTTTCCATCTGTTGTGCTTCTTTGAAATCAACGACTTGACCGTTTGACAACTTTAATTCAATAATATCGTCATCTCCATTCTTACGGACGGCGATGACAGATTCTTGACGCTTTTCCATAATTTCTCCTCCTATATATAAGTAGGATGACTTAAAAAAATAAAAAAATTCATATTTTATGAACCTTGCAGCCGAAGATTAGCTGTGTAAATCTTTCGTCCAATGATTGCGGACCTTATTTTATAAAATAATCAATTCGTAGTAGCGGACGCTTTTATAAGTTGTGAATAGTTTAACTTATAATAATGCGTGTATTAATTTAAGATGGGGTTGCGGTAGCAATTCCTTTTTCTTATTGTGCTAACTGGCAGGTTACTTGAAGAAGGAATCATTTATTTTAATTGAGAATAATCCAATTTATCAAAAAGCAGCGTAAAACCCCTAGCTTTAGCTATGGGGATATAAGCTGTATTTTTGTTCGTTTTTTTAGGATAATTCAAGTAATTTTACTATACATTCTATGAAATTCTTTGGTATAATAGGAATATAAATAGAACATTTGTTCTATTGAGTGGGGGTGAATAAAATGTATCGATCCTATAAAATACAAATTCAGCCGGAACATGAATTGTTCGACTACTGTGACTTACTCTGTTTTAAAGCGAAAAATTTATACAATATCACCAACTACTATATTAGGCAGGTTTACACAGCTTTAAAAAAAGAAACAAGAAATGAAAATCAACTTCAAGTTCTAACAAATATTCAAGACCATTTACCTCAAATGAATAAAATTCGTCTAAAAAGTTTTGAGAGAGCCAAATCTAAGCCTAAAAAAGTCGGAATAATGGTCATGTTTTGGAGCCAAAACCGAAGCTATTTGAAATGCCCCATCCAGAGAAAGCATTCCTTCCCTATAACTTTGTTGAAGCACTGTTTAAAGTGATGAAACAAACCGATTACATTTCTATGCCTCTCAATCCAATCAACAAACAATAAAAAAGGTATATGATGATTGGAAAAGTTTCTTCCAAGCTTGCAAGAAATATAAAATTAATCCTACTAGCTTTTCCGGAAAGCCAAAGATTCCAAAATACAAACCGAAAAATGGACGCACGACCTGTTATTTAACCAATCAAATTACCAAAATTAAAAATGGAAATATGCTTTCATTACCAGGAACTCCTCTTA